>JBCCQC010000177.1:0-7833 GCA_039024535.1 Chloroflexota bacterium | reverse complement strand
GCGCCATCCCCACTCTTTCGAGCGTTAAAGAAACCCCCTGCGTCATCGGGGGTCATTTCAGTTGTGGGTCGAGCACATCACGCAGTCCATCGCCAAGGAAGTTAAAGCCCATGACCGTAATCATAATAGCAAGCCCCGGAAATATGCCCAGCCAGATGGATTGACGGAAGAAATCGCGCCCTTCAGATAGCATCCGTCCCCAGCTCGGGTCGGGTGGCTGGGTACCCAGCCCGAAGAAACTCAGGGCAGCTTCTGCGAGGATCGCAAACGATAAACTGAGTGAGATTTCTACGATGATGGGTGCAAGGATGTTGGGCAGGATGTGCGCAACAAGTATCCGTACATCTCCTGCGCCCAGCGCCCGTGCTACCTCCACAAACTCCTCATTTTTTACAGCAATCACCTCCCCACGGGCAATCCGTGCGAAAATGGGCACATAAACAATACCTATGGCGATCATCGCGTTCTGTACACCCTTGCCCAGCATCGCCATAATCGCTATCGCAAGCAAAATCGTCGGGAACGCAAACAGGACATCCATGGAGCGCATGATGACTTCATCCAGCCAGCGCGGGCCATACCCCGCAATCATCCCCAGTGTTGAGCCAATAATGGTAGCAATGCTGACAGCAATGATGCCAACGAGTAACGAGATGCGTGCGCCATACAGCACACGGCTCAGAATATCGCGGCCAAAATCATCTGTGCCGAAAGGATGCTCAAGCGATGGGCTGGCGAATTCCTCACCAAAGGACATGCTATTGGGGTCGTAGGGTGCAATCACCTGCCCGAATAGCGCGAAAATCAGCAGTAACCCGATAATGATTGCCCCGGTCATCCCGACCGGATGCGTCACGAAGCGGCCTACTGCAATTCGATATAAGCCCTGTGTGCGGGTTTTTCGGTCATCATCTGTGATTGCGGTGTTTAACTGTGCAACATCTGACATAACGCCAATCTCTCCTCAGTTTACTGGCTCACACGCGGGTCAAGCAAAAAGTAAGTAAGATCAACGAGTAAATTCACAACCGTAACGAGGACGGCAATCACCAGTACCGAACCCTGCAAAAGCGGGTAATCACGGTCGAGAACAGCATCCAGCGCCAGCCGGCCCAGCCCTGGCAGGTTAAACACAATTTCGATAACGACAACCGCACTCAACAGTGCCGTGACCTGCAAACCGACCACAGTGACAATCGTAATCAGAGCGTTGCGGAGGGCGTGCTTTGTAATCACGCTGCGCTCATCAAGCCCTTTTGCCCGTGCGGTGCGGATGTAGTTCTGGCCGATAACCTCCAGCATCGCGCTGCGAATAAACCGCGTTTGAATACTCGCGCTGATGAATCCAGCAGTGAGTGCGGGGAGAATCATATGAGAAAGCCAGTCCCAGAAGTCTTCGGTGATTGGCGTGTAGCCACTGGGGGGTAACATCTCCAGTTGCGATGAAAACAGCAGCACCAGCAAAATCGCCATCCAGAAATCCGGCACAGCAACACCAATTTGACTGATGAACGTTGCCAGCAGGTCTACCGGGCCGCCCTGGTTGATGGCGGCAATAATACCGAGCGGGAAGGCAATCAACATGCCAATTACAAGCGAAAGCCCCGCAAGTTGCAGGGTAGCGGGCAGGCGTTGAATAATGAGCGGGGTAACAGGCTGGCGGGTAATTAAGCTATTTCCTAAATCGCCCTGTAGTGTATCTGTCAGCCAGTCACCATATTGCACGATGAAGGGACGGTCTAAACCCATTTCAACACGGCGAGCCTCCACTGCTGCATCAGTCGCCTGTTGCCCCAGTGAAATACGGGCCGGGTCGCCCGGTACAAACTGAACGATGAGAAAGACAACGAACGTCACCCCCAGTATGACGACGAGGGCGAGCACAAGCCGCTGGAGAATGTAGTCATAGCGCATAGAGTTATTCCACAATGATAGATTCAGGAGGGTGCCGGGCAATGCTATCTCCCCGGCACGTAAATGCTGGTAGTTTTATTCGCCGTCTGTGAGGAACACTGTCCAGAAGTTCACGGCGCTATCTGGACGGACGCTGAAGCCATTCACCTGAGGACTCCACGCCTTCACTTCGGATTTCGCATACATGTAGATGTACGGTACCTCGTCCACGAGTATCTGATTGGCTTCTTCATAGATGGCGTAGCGCTCATCGAAATTGCTAACTGTGAAACCCTCGTCTACCAGTGCATCGAAGTCTGGATTGCTGTAGCCGGTTGCGTTAAACGTCTGGCCGGTGCGGTGCTGCAAATAGAAGTAGTCTGCGGCATCCGTAAGCCCCAGCCATGACCACATAAAGGCGTCAAAGTCGCCCGATACCTGACGATCCAGCCATGTTGCCACTTCTTCCTGCTCAACTGTGACCTGGATGCCAACCTCAGAAAGCTGCTGTGCCACAATCTGCGCACCACGGATGGTTTCTTCAAAACCAACGACGGGCATAATGCTCATCTCGAAGCCATCCGGGTAGCCGGCTTCCTCCAGCAGGCCACGTGCTATATCCAGGTCGCGGTCATAGGGTGCATAGGGGAAGTACCACGGCGAACCACTGGCTGTTGGCCCATGAATGGCTTCGCACAGCCCGAAGAAAGCGCCATCACAGATCTGCTGACGCTCGATGGAGTAGGCGATAGCCTGCCGCACACGAACATCGCTGAAGGGTTCACGGTTCAGGTTCAGTCCGAAGTAATCGTAAGACAGACGCGGAGATGTTTCGACAATAATGTCCTCATTGGCCTGCAACGCTTCAAGGTTCTGCGGGGAAATAGTGAAAATCCAGTCTACTTCGCCACCTTCAAGGGCGAGTTCGCGGGCTGCGTTGTCAGAAATGGGTGTGATTTCTACAGCATCAAGGTAGGGGAGGTCTTCCTGCCAGTAGTTTTCGTTTGCCGTCAGCGAGATGCTGGTTGTGCCTACCACATCCGAAATAACAAACGGGCCGGAGCCTACCGGAATAGCAATCGTTCCATCTTCGTCAGCGCTATCGGCAGGCATAATACCCGTCGATTTATTCGCACCGAGGGAGTTTGGCAGGGTTGCGTCTGGTGATGCAGTTGTGATAGTTACAGTGAAATCATCAACCGCTTCAAAAACAGTGCTATCCCCGCCCACACGGAACGCATTGCCGGAGCCGATTTCTGGATTTGCAAGGCGAGATAGTGACCAGACCACATCTTCTGCTGTCAGGTCAGTACCATCAGAGAACGTCACCCCTTCGCGCAGGTTAAACGTCCACGTTAGCCCATCTTCAGATTGTTCCCATGATTCTGCCAGCCACGGAATCAGGTTCATATCGTCGTCATAAAACGTGAGTGTTTCCAGTACGTTATTCAATACCTGGAAAGTCGCCTCTGTACTGGCACGATGCGGATCCAGCCCGTCCCATTCGCCCTGCCATGCGGCGTTCAGGGTGCCGCCCGGCACAGGTTCGGCATCCTGTGCCAGCGCGTGCGGCATGGTCATCATGAGCATGAGTAAAACGATCAGTATCTTTCGCATTTCACTTCTCCTTATAGTGGTTATGTATTGTGAGACGAACAGCGTCTGCACTTATCAGACGAATTCGATGACAGTTGACGCCTGTTGCAGGTGCGCCACGTAATCTTTGACCTTCTGTTCATCGATTCTGCTAACGGGTGCCTCAATGCTGAGGGCTGCAATAGTTGAGTCGAACATATTTCGTAGCGGAACAGCCAGTGCCCACGCCCCCACATCTATCTCACCTTCAGACACAGCATAGCCACGCTCGCGCACAGCATAGAGATTATCTTTCAGGCGTTCCCAGTCTGTGATGGTGGTATCGGTATAATGCGCCAGCGGAAAGTCGAGATAAGATTTCCATGTGTCTGGCGGCTGGTTGGCTAAAAGCACGCGCGAAGATGCCCCGGCATGTAACGGCTGGGCGCGTCCACGCTCAATCGCAATCCGCAGCGCATAGCTACCCGGAATGCTTTCCAGGCAGACTGCGTGCCGATTGATTAAACGCATTAAAGACACCGATTCTCCAGTTGCTATGGCGAGGTTTACCATCGCTGGCATCACCGCCAGTAAAATTGTGCGGTCATTAGCAACCATTTGACTGAACCCGAGGAAAATGCGCCCCAGACGATATACACCGGATACATCGGCTTTATGCAAAAAGCCTTTCTCGGTCAGCGTCCTGGTATAGCGATAGGCAGTGCTTCGAGGAATATCGAGTGCAGAGGAAATCGCGTCAATCGTTACCTCCCCATCCCTATCCAGGCATAACAGAAGAATATCCAGAATCTTCTCTGTTGCAGTGATAGCACAACCCTCCGTAATTCTCATCATGCAGTAAATTTGTCTCACAATGTGAGAATATACCACAGAGTTGCCAGTAGACCCAACTGAAAACCTTCATATTTCAGGTAATTTTAGATCAGTCTTCACGCAGATGTGATGCTGAAGGATATTCTTTTCCCGCTGATGTGTATGAATATATTACCGAAAGCTAACCTCACGTCGGGCCAGACCATCGTTTTCGGGACTAAACGTAAATATTTGCCGTAGAATTGGTAAATTTGTCCCCTGATTTGTTGAAAAAGCAACCATGCGCAGGTAGTCTGTTGCTGATTACTTTACACAATGTGTGAGTAAGGTCACGAAGGTCATTGGGGGAGCTACTGGTCTTTCTTCCCCTGACACAACAACACGAAAATAAATAAACGGCTAACAGGCATCCGATCAATATACTGCGGGCTGGTTCAATGCGCTCTGCTGTATGGTCACTTGCAATGAGTAATGCTGTTTAACGATACCCGGCATGGTTGTCGGGCAAGTTACATCAGGCAATCACACGGATGGGGAAGATGGAAGTTTATAGCAATTATTTCAGACAACGCTGGCTGGTAGCTGCGGTTTTGCTGCTGATGCTGCTGGCAGTCGGGGGCTATTCACAGGCCCAGATAACATCAATCAAGATTAACTTTCAGAAGAGTGGTTCTGCACCCGCAGGCTACGACGCTGACTACGGCGATGCTTATGGTTCGCGCAGTAACGGTGAAACCTATGGCTGGCGCAGCGTCAACACAGATGCACCGTTCGATGCGGCAGTCAACTCGCGCAACCGGAGCAATAACAGCATCACGCTGGCAAACACGCTGATGCACCTGCGCTACAACGAGTGCTGCTCCACTGGCAACAGTGGCACACAGGAGCCAGTCTACTGGGAAATTGCACTTCCCAACGGCACCTACGAGGTGACTGTAAGCGTGGGAGACTCCAGCAATGATTCACAGCCGACAGTTCATGTTCTGGAAGCTGAGGGAGTTGTGCTCACAGACGGGAGCAACGGCAAATCGCCGACTGAATACCCATCGCAGCAGATCACCGTCACAGACGGGGCACTCACGCTGGATCAGGGGACTGGCGGATTCAACACAAAAATAAATTATGTCGAGATTGACCTCGTTGACACTGCGCCCGAACCGGCGCTTTTTGACGTTAAGGTGAACTTCCAGAAAAGCGGCAATGCACCGGATGGCTATCTTGCAGATTATGGCAATGCCTATGGCGACCGTGGCGATGGTGAAACCTACGGTTGGATTGTCTTCCAGCAAGGTACAGATGCCAGCGTGGGCGCACCGGGCACGCCGTACAACGCCAGCGATAGCAATGGCACGAACGGCGAGGCCCGCAACCGTGGCCGCAACGGTATCCCGTTTTTACAGGATACAGTCATTCATCTTGAGCGGCGTGTGACAGGCAACAACGCCAGTCTCCCGGAAATTGCATGGGAATACGAGATTCCCAACGGTACCTATGACGTGACCGTAAGCGTGGGCGACCAGCCCGGTGGCAGCGGTTATGACAGCCAGCACCAGGTTCGGATGGAGGGCGAAAACGTCTTTGCGCAGCCGGTGCAGCTTGATGCTAACAACGAGTATCAGGAAGGCACGCTGACCGTTAACGTAACTGACGGCAAGCTGACGGTTGACAGTGACGGCGGCTTTAACACCAAGATCAACTATATTGAAATCACACAGAGTGATACCCCGCCGCCACCCCCAGTACTTGCTGACGTTAAGGTGAACTTCCAGAACAATACGGTGGCACCGCCGGACGGGTATTTACCGGATTATGGCAATGCCTATGGCGACCGTGGCAACGGTGAAACCTACGGCTGGATTGTTTACCAGCAGGGTACTAACGCCGGTGTTGGCGCTCCGGGAACGCCGTATAACGCGACCGGCGAGGCCCGCAACCGTGATCGTAATGGGGTAGGGGTGTTGCAGGATACGCTGGTTCATCTTGAGCGGCGCGTGACAGGTAACAACGCCGGTCTCCCGGAAATCGCATGGGAATACGAGATTCCCAACGGTACCTACGACGTGACCGTAAGCGTGGGTGACGAACCAAGCAACACTGACGGCTACGACAGCCAGCACCAGATTCGACTGGAAGGCGAGAACGTTTTTGCGCAGCCGGTGCAGCTTGATGCCAATAACGAGTACAAGGAAGGCACGCTGACAGTCACCGTAACAGACGGCAAACTGACGGTTGACAGTGATGGTGGCTTTAACACCAAGATCAACTACATTGAAATCAGCGGAACCGGCATCGCACCAACCCCGGCAATTACGTTTACAGACCCGCCGAACGGTGCCACGAATGTGCCTGTAACGGCGTTTATTTCCGCAGATGTGTTCCTGCCAACCGACGGCCAGGGTGTAAACCCGCTGACGCTGACTGATGTGAACGCACCGGGGCATCCATCCGCGACGGATACAGTTCGTTTGTATGAGATGAACAATGGGCAGGAAGGCCCACAGGTCACACTGAACTCTGTGAACACCTCTGGCGGTAACGACGTAATTGTGGCGACCCCGGCACAGAACCTCAAGCCGCTGACGACCTACAAATTTGTGGTAGACGGTGTACAGGATCTGGCGGGCGCGACGTTTGATTTCTACGAAGGTACATTCACTACCGGGCAGGACAACTCCGGCGGCGGTGGCTCCAGTGAAGTTGCATTTACGTCTACCGAGGTGGTACCGAACGGCCAGCACACATCGCTGGCAATTGGCCCGGACGGGCGCTTCTACGCCACAATGATTAGCGGTGTGCTGCGCATCTGGGACATCAACCAGGATGGTAGCCTGAGCAACCTGCGCGAGTTCAACCCATCCCCGATTACTGGCCGCGCCATTATCGGCCTTGAGTTCGACCCGACTTCGACGCCGAACAACCCGATTATCTGGGTGACGCACAGCGAAGGCGGCAACACCATCCGCAGCGGTGGCGGTAAGCAGTTCACCAGCTCCATTGCTATCCTGACAGTAGAAAACCACGACACGCCCTCTGAAAACTGGACAGGGCGCGATGTAATTGTGGGGCTGCCGCGCTCACACAAGGATCACCTGAGCAATAGCCTTGAACTCGGCCCGGATGGGGCACTGTATCTATCGCAGGGCAGTATCTCCGGTATGGGTGACCAGGACAGCGGCTGGGGTAATGAGCCGGAAACGCTGCTGAGTGCAGCCATCCTGCGCATTGACCGCGCTGCAATTCTGTCTACATCGGCCAATGACCTGCCGATTGACGTAGCTACGGGTATCCCGAACAGCAACGGCGACCTGTACACGGGTGGCGGCACCGGCGAGACGAACCCGGCGCTGCTGCTGCCGAACTTTGGCCTGAATGACCCCGGCCTTGCACAGAACGATCTGTACGATCCGCTGGCACAGGGCGCACCTGTCACGATTTTCGCAACCGGTCTGCGTAATGCCTACGACCTGCTGTGGCACAGTAACGGCAACCTGTGCAGAGCCAGTTGCAGAGCCGTTCGTGGCGCTGTACAGG
>JBCCQC010000176.1:0-7870 GCA_039024535.1 Chloroflexota bacterium | reverse complement strand
GTTCTGTTATGATTTCTGACATTCCCGGTAAAATATGGCTGTGACCGAACTGTAGATGGAGATAACCTTATGAGTGAACAACACTGGAATGATGTACGTGCCATCCACCGCGAGTGGAAGGGTTTTTATGAGATTGCAGCAGTGTCCCGGACACAGCAAGTGTCACACGATGGGGGAATTCCCTCCGCTGCAAATGACGGGGCTACGCGGCACCCCGGATAGATTCGCCTATACGATGGATGCTGGGGGTAACGGTGGCAGCATTCTCTATCGTGTGAGTATGGATGCAAATGGCGCAGCCGAGCCAGTGGAATTGTGGAGCAGTCCGGCAGGCGTGGCGTATCGGGTGATATGGGCGGGGTAGGTATACGCAGTCAGTCAAATACTGGATCAAGAGATTCAATGTGAGTTAAGTAGCGCCAAAGCCAACGTAGTATCCATATTCGATTCCTGTAGGCTTCGCGGCGGCGTTCAAGGATTGCTTTAAATTTATCTCCATATCCTTGCCACAGAACTTTTGAAAGGCAGTGGAAAGCTATATCACTCAACGAGACATAATAGGGGCCGAGTACGAAGAAGAAGTTTTGATCTTCACGGGAGTAGATTATCTCGATGAGGTGGTCAGCTATACTCTCGGAAATATATTCGGGATGCCTATCGAGATGCCAGCCGAGTGTGAGCAGCGCATTCGCACGAATAAACCCGTTGGCGTCATGCAGGGCTGCTTCGATTTCGTCAAATGTCGCGTTTTCACTACGTAGATGCTTGATGCGCTCAAGATGGTTCATGGCAGTTTCTCGTTGATAGGTATTGCCATGACTATATCATATAGCGCAGGCTTTACCCCATCCCATGGCCCCTTCCTGCTGGCGGGGCTGTGTAGATATGCGCCTTCGGAGGGTACGGAGGGATGGGGTTCAGTTTGCAACTGCCGGTTGTGCAAATAAGCCGTTGACCGTCAGTTGATTTTTTCCTGTGCGATGTTGGCAATGCGGGTGAAGGTTTCCGGGTCGCGCACGGCAATGTCGGCCAGCATCTTGCGGTCGAGTTCGATTTCGGCCTGCTTCAGTCCATAGATGAACTTGCTATACGGGATCCCGTTGAGGCGGGAGGCTGCGTTGATGCGAATGACCCACAGGCGGCGCATGTCACGGCGGCGGGTGCGGCGGTCGCGGTAGCTGTACCACAGGCTTTTCAGCATGGCCTCGTTAGAGCGCTTGAACAGGCGGCCACGGGTTCCCCACTGCCCCTTTACAGACTTGATGATTTTTTTGTGTTTGCGGCGGCGGACGACGCCGGTCTTTGATCTTGGCATGTTGATATACTCCTTACAGGCAACAATCACCCGGAGCAGCATTTTGCTCCGGGCGGGTTATGCAAATGATTTCTGGTGATGGTCGAAAGGTTATGCGGGCGGGTTTACGCGGTACTTACCCAGGTATGGGGCAAGGCGGCGGACGCGCTTCGCTTCTTTCTTGTTTTTCACTTCCTGCATACGGGTAAACTGGCGCTTGCTGCGCTTGGATGTGCGGCGACGTAGGTGACTTTTGCCACCTTTGGTACGCACAACCTTGCCAGTGCCGGTTACACGAAAGCGTTTTGCTGTCGACTTGTGGGTCTTCAGCTTGTATTTCTTAGCCACGTCAGGTTCTCCAGGTCACTTCTTATCCGGTATAGGAGCCAGAACCATCGTCATGTTGTAGCCCTCAAGATTGGGTTTTTGCTCAACAATCGCCACATCTTCGAGGTCTTTGATGATCTTATCGAGCCGCTCACGTCCGATGTCGGGATGGGTGATCTCACGACCCCGGAAACGCATCTTGACGCGGACTTTCATGCCATCTTCGATCCAGCCACGGGCGTCTTTTACCTTGAACCCCAGATGGTGATCGTCCGTTTTGGGGCGCAACTGGATTTCTTTGACCTGAATGGTCTTTTGCTGCTTACGCGCCTTGCGTTCTCGCTTCTGCTTTTCGTACTGGAACTTGCCAAAGTCCATGATGCGGCAGACCGGCGGGTTGGCATTCGGCGCGACTTCCACCAGGTCTAGCCCGGCTTGTTCTGCTCTCTCCAGGGCATCTGCCGTGGAAACAACACCGACGTTTTCCTCATTTTCGTCAATGAGGCGGACTTCACGAGAACGTATTTGATTGTTGATGCGATATTCTGAGGAGCTGATTGTCTGGTATCCTATCGTCTCTATGTTACAAGCAAAATGAAGCGGCAAAGTTACCGCTTCATAATCTTAACATAACGATATAACAGCGTCAACATCGGCACCTGGCTCCAGAGCGGAGATTTTATCCGATTCCAGGGTAGAGACAACCCCCTATGCCGGGATCCGCACCGCGTCTATGACTTCTGCGGCGAGGTTGTAGCGCCCCAGTGCGGGGATAATGTATGCGCCCTGTACCATGTCTTTTACGTCGCGGAGTAGTTCCTGTGCGATCTTCACGCCCTCGGCGGGTGCGTCATCTCCTGCGTTTTCCAGCCGCTTGAAGATGCTATCGGGAATGTTGATCCCCGGTACTTCGTTATCGAGGAAGCGGGCCTGGCGCACGCTGTAAAGTGGCATGATACCCATCAGCACTGGCAGGGTGAACGGTTCGCCGTTGCGTTGCTCGTAGGCTTTGTGGAACTGCTCGATTTTGTGCGGCTCGAACACGGCCTGGCCCAGCGCGAAGTGTGCCCCGGCTTCCAGTTTTTTATCCAGCACGCGCAATTCACGCTCGAGGTCTTCGGCAAACATGTTAAGCGCACAGCCCACGGTAAATGAGGTCGGTTTGCCGATGGAGTTCCCGGCGAGGTCTTCGCCGCTGTTCATGCCCTGTGCAATTAACCCGATGAGCTTTGACGGCGCAATGTCGAAGCTGTCCATTGCGTCCGGGTAGTCCCCGATTCTGGTCGGGTCGCCCATTGTAACGAACAGGTTGCGGAGGCCGATGGCGTGTGCGGCCAGCAGGTCGCCCTGTACGCGCAGCAGGTTGCGCCCGCGTGTGGGGAAATGCAATATCGCCTCTAAACCAATCTGTGATTGCAGCACCTGGCTTACGGCCCACGGACTCATACGCATTTTTGCGGCGGGGCTATCGGCTACGTCCAGCAGGTGTGCCCCGGCATCACGCAGAAGGGCGCCAGCGGCGAGGAGTTTTTCCATGCTGTAGCTACGCGGGGGTGTGATCTCTACTGTGACGGTGAACTGATTGTTCGCAAGGCGATAGGCGAGTTCGGTGGGCTGCTCCGGGGTGGCATCTTCGGTTTCGGGGTGTGGCTCGTGGATGTCGATTTCCGGCGGGGCGGTGCGCGGGTTATCCAGGGCCTGGCGCATGGCGGCGATGTGCGCAGGGGTGGTTCCGCAGCAGCCGCCGATGACGGTTGCGCCTGTGTCTCGCAGTTGAACCGCTGCATCTGCGAAATAATCTGCGGAGGCGGGGTAGAGCACGCGCCCACCAATGCTCTGTGGGAAGCCTGCGTTGGGCATGGCGCTGTAGATGGCATCTGGCACGGACTGACGCATGAGTTCCAGCACGCGGGTGATGTGCTGCGGCCCGCCGGAGCAGTTTACGCCGATGACATCGGCCCCGCTGCGGTGCAGTTCGTCGGCCACACGTCCGGGCAGGTAGCCGAGCATGGTGCGGTTGTCGCTGTTGAACGTCATTTCTGCGATGATGGGCACATCCGGCGCGACTTCGCGGGCAGCGGCGATGGCTTCCAGTAGTTCGCCGTGGTCGGTGAAGGTTTCCAGTAGAAAGGCGTCAATTCCTGCGTCGTTGAGGGCGGTTATCTGCTGTTTGAAGGCGGCGCGGGCGTCTTCTTTTGGCAGTTTGCCGAACGGTTTTACGCGCACGCCGAGTGGCCCCACACTGGCGACGATGTACACGTCTTTGCGGGCGGCAGCCCATCGTGCCAGGTCTACGGCAGCGCGGTTGATCTCGGCAACACGCTCGGCCATACCGAATTCGGTCAGTTTGTAGACATTTGCGCCGAATGTGTTGGTCTCGATCATATCCGCGCCGGCCTGCACATATTCACGGTGAACCTGCGCGACGAGATCGGGGTTGCTAACGTTGAGGGCTTCGAAGCACTCGTCGATGGCGAGATTACCGCGCCCGTGTAACAGCGTGCCCATAGCGCCGTCACCGAGGATGGGCGTGCCCTGCTGGATGCGTTCAAGAAAGGGTGTTTTGCTCATGTGATTTTTGTCTCGCTAGTTCGCGTCATTTTCGTTGTGTTTTGCAGCGGACAGAGCAGGCTCTGTCCCTACTGGCGGGTGGTGTTCAATATTACCGTTCGCACCGGACGCGGAGAACCGCGTCCCTACAGCAGATGTCTGAATGGGTGCGTTTTTCCCTGCGCCCTGCGTCAAAAATTCTGTTAGTGAGTGAGGCAGGGCATCGTCCCTATGGGTGGTGTTCGATATCGAGATACCTGTCAAGTTCCTGCTTGATATACTGTGCAACTTCAAACTGTTTTAAACTGCTGACAACAATTTCTTCTGAACCATCTTTGAATGTGACTGCAACATTTTTAAGAACAGGAGACGTGATAAACACACCGCTTATTTGTGTACGTACAATGCCCTGGTTGGAAACAGTTGTCGTTCGTGGGTAGGCAATGGGCGCGGTATGTGTGATTATCGCATTATCTGTGATCTCAACGATAGTCTCATTCAACATCAGCGCACCAGGTATGTATATCGCATTCAGTAGCCAGAACACACCGAACAGAAGCGAAAACAGAAATAGTGGGAATGCTTCTTGCGTACTGTTCAGCAGCATAAGAAACGCGACAGGCACTATTAGAAACCATATGAGTCGCCTCACACCGTCCCAGATTGAGTAGACTTTTTTCCACGCCAGTCTGATACGAATACCATCATCGGGATATTCGATTATTACCCCGTCGGGTTTGTGAACTTTCTGGCGTTTCTGTTCGGTCATTATGCCTCCACGGGTTGCCGGTTCTCACAACGGACAGAGCAGGCTCTGTCCCTACTGGCGGGTGATGTTCAATATTACGGTTCGCACCGGACGCGGTTCTCCGCGTCCCTACAGCAGGTGTCTGAATGGGTGCGTTTTTCCCTGCGCCCTGCGTCGAAAATTCTGTTAGTGAGTGATGCAGGGCATCGTCCCTATGGGTGGTGTGAAAAGATCCGGTTTTTCCTGCTGTGTTCGGATAGACCTGTATTGTACATGGTGCGGGTTGATCCCGGTACAGTGGCTGCTGGCGGCTGTGGTAGATGACGGCGGCGGTGTTTTTACCGCCGCCGGGTTAACTTATGCGAAGGTGACGCCCGGTGTGCCCTGCGTGACGCCGTGCCAGCTTAATGCGGTGGCGATTACGGTGTCGTCGTGGCCGCCGGAGGGTGCGCTATAGCGGAAGCCGCCGCCGTGCAGACGCTCGATGGTGTAGGCGTTCAGTTCGTCCAGCAAAACTGCGTCCGGCAGCAGGGCGATGTCCCCGCGTTCTATCGCCAGTGCCAGTGATTCGATCAGCGGGGGTTTGCTGCGGGCTGTGGTGGTGAATGGGCGCACGGGCAGCCCCTCGCGTTGCAATTCCTCAATATTCACGCTGCCGATGCTGTTGGCCTCTGCCCAGATGACTGCCGGGTTCCATGTTTTGTACAGGGCGGCCAGCCTGCCGCGCTGCAAATGATAGCCCACGCCGGTAAATCGCTCCAGCGCGACCATGTGCCCGGTTGTCGCGTTGGTGATGGCAATGGCGGTGTAATCTCCGTCGCGGCCCCAGTCCACGCCCATGATGTAGCGGTATTCGGGTTGTGGCTGTGGGTGCGGTGGCGCGGTGGCAGCGTCCGTCACGCCCCGGAACACCTGCCCGGCGTCTTCAACGAACTCGGCTAAATATTCGGCGCGGAACACGCGCTGTGGTGTGATGCGCTGGATGTGCTCGAACTCTGCCGGGTCAATGTAGGGGTTATCCATGCTGGTGAAATGGAATGATGCCCATTCGGGTTCTGCCGGGTCGTTGCCGAGTTGATGCAACCGCCAGAACCAGTTACGGCCATAGGGCGTGCTGAGGAACAGCGCGTGGCCTTTGCGTTCCAGCAGCATGGGGCGTACTACCTCCGGCCACACGGACGGCTCCATAAATGCGGCTTCGTCCAGCACCACAAAATCCAGCCCCGCGCCGCGCAGGTTATCTGGCAGGTGGGCGCTGCGTACGGCGATAGACCCGGCCCCGGCGAAGTCCATACGGCGGTCGCTGCTGTTGATATTCACGGCATCCATGCCGGTGAAGGCGCTTTTGAGTTCGCGCCACACATCGCCAGCCATTGCATACGTCGGTGTGAGCCACCAGCATGTTTCGCCACGCAGCGCTCGTTCTATGGTCAGCCATTTGCCGAGATGCGTTTTGCCGAAGCGCCGCCCGCAGGCGACGACGCGAAAGCGTGCGGGGCACTTTGCAATGCGCCGCTGGTTGATGTGCAGGCCGGGATCAACGATTATCGTCACGGTCGGTGCCCTCGCGGTGATAGTGCGGTGTGGCGTGGGTGGTGCCGTCCGGGTCGCGGTAGACGATTTCGATGCGGTTGTGGGAGTTGTCTCCCTCGCGGCGGTCGTCCAGCTTGAGCAGACGATCAAATAACATGCCGAGGGCGCTGGCCCGCTGGTTCAACGGTGCTTTGTGGTCATTGTCCAGCAGGGACTTTGCGAGGTTCAGGGCGTGGTCGGACATGTGGCCCTCTAATTCGGTGAGTATCGCCTGCCGTTCGGTGTCGCGCCAGTGGCGCAGCGTGGCTGCGCTCACGTTGACGTCGCGGGCGGTTTTGCTGATATTACCGTCATTTTCTCGCAGTTGGCGCAGAGCGTTGCGCTTTTCGGTCAGTGAATAGGCCATGATTTTCCTCTCGTGTGTTGTGATCTGCACTTAAATTAGCACGTTTTTTCGCCTTTCGGGTGAGCGTATGCACGTACATGTGTGCGAACATGTATGGCGCTAATCGGGTTCGTCACAGTGCATTTCACTGTCGTCGGCGTCCGTCAGGCTCACACTGCGTGGCAGGCCGGGTTCGCGTTCAATCAGGCCGAACATCTGAAGGCGGTCAAGGTGGCGGGTGATGGTTCCGGCGGAAACATAGCATCCGTCGGCCATTTCCCGCTGTGTGGGTGATATTTTGTGGGCCGCGAAGTAGTGCTTGATGAAGCAGTACAGGCGGCGAGTGGTGTCCATGCTGTCTAACTCGCGCATATTTGATTTTCCTTTCCGTTGTTACAGGAACAAAACGTTTCAATGGACGTTCATCCTATCACGTTGCGAAATTTTGTTCTATTTACAGAGCGTACCCATTCTGTAAGGAAAACGTTTCTGTTAGCGAATCAGTAGGTTTTGAGAGGAGTTGAGAGGCTAAGAGCAGGTGAGAACTGTTATGGGGCACCCGCGTGGTGCTTGACAATGGGCTTGCGCTTGTTATCATGCACCCAGAACGACGAAAACTCATTTAGAGCAGCAGAGAGATACGGCTCGATGAAGCTGCGGCAACCCCTGAAGCGTCGGGAAGGTGCCAACCCGCCGGACAACCGTTCGGGCGATGAGTGTGCTATGCTTCTACAAAAAGCAGACATTCCCGCCCCTTGCGCCATTGCGAGGGGCTTTTTCGTTCCGGTTGACAGCACACACAGCAATCATGTGCTTTGAACGTGATGGATGAGTACGTGTATAACCCCCATCCCTGTAGCGGGGAGGAGATTGAGCGGTGGGGTTAAAATAACAACATAGGCCAGAGGAATAGAGCCATGCAGCAACCCTACCCGATACTGGAATACGACAGCACGCGCGAAGCCGTCATTGAGCCGAAGCGGGCTATTGAACCACTGGCGGCAATGCCAGAAAAAGTGGTGCTGTGCTTCTT
>JBCCQC010000175.1:0-7885 GCA_039024535.1 Chloroflexota bacterium | reverse complement strand
CGCGAACGCCACACTGACCTGACGCCCTACGGGGCCGGGGCCAGCGGGGTATCGCGCATTCACGCACGGCTCAGCCGTACCGGAAAAGGCATTACAATAGAAGACCTTGGTAGTACCAACGGCACTTTATTGAATGGCTACCGGTTGCAGGCGTTTACAAGGGTGCCATTACAGGATGGTGACGCACTGGAACTGGGGCATTTACAGTTCCGGCTACGTTTTCTGGATCGTTCATTATAAAATTTACATTTTGTAAGAGTTTCACACGCTTTACACACCACGCGTGTAATGTGTGGTAACATTCAAGTCGTGCGCAAACAACAAACACAATCAGAGGCGAACTGCGATGACCGGCAAGGAAAATGACCAGCAGACAGAGCAAACGACCCGTAGCATTAAGCCACGGGCTGCCATGCCTATGTATGAGCGTCATGTCTCGTCAGAAGTGCCGTCGAAGATTGCGTTCGTTGTGCTGTCTTCCGGCAAGGTGGTGGAGCAGGCATTTTCCCACGAGCTAACACTCGGACGTACCATCAGTGCGCCGTCACCGCCCACGCACGTAGATATGACGGAGCATATGTCGAAAGATGCCGGGGTATCTCGCATTCATGCGCGTCTTTCTGTCGTGAACGATAGCGTGTGTGTGGAAGACCTTGGGAGCACCAACGGCACCCTGCTTAACGGGTTCATTGTAGAGCCGTTCACGCAGGTGGGCGTTAAGGATGGCGATATGCTGGAACTGGGCAAATTCAAGATTAAACTCCAGTTCAAGCACGCCGATACCCGCTAACCGCCAGATGTTTCATCCAGCGGCTATGGTGTGGCCTGCATGTGCCGCTGTGTACCCCTGCCCTGCTGCTACGCCAGTGCCTCGTCGTACTTTTCGGCAACGAAATCCCAGTTCACCACATTCCAGAATGCGTCTATGTATGCACCACGCAGTGCGCCGTACTGCGTGAGGTAGGCGTGTTCCCACATATCGAGGCCAAGCAGCGGAAAACTGCCCGCCATATACGGCGAGTTCTGGTCGCGGGTGGTGGTGACGCGCATGGTACCGTCCGGGTCAACTTCTAACCATGCCCAGCCGGAGCCAAATGTGTTTAGAGCTGCCTGCGAAAACGCGAGACGAAAATCCTCGAAGCTGCCGAACGTGTCGCTGATTTTCTGTGCGAGTGCGTCGGTGGGTTCGCCGCCCCCATCCGGGGAGAGCATCTGCCAGAAAAGCGCGTGGTTCACATAGCCGCCGCCCTGATTTTGAATCTGCGTGCGCCGCTCTTCCGGGATGCGTTCCAGATTGCTGATGAGTTCTACAGCGCTGAGGTCGCCCAGATTGGTACCAGAAACCAGCGTGTTCAGCCGGCTGGTATAGCGACGATGCAGCACGTCATGGTGAAAGCGCAGCACGTCTGCGCTGATGTGCGGTTCCAGTGCGTTGTAGGCGTAGGGTAAATCTGGCAGGATGAAGGGGCCATCTGTGCTGGCGGCCATGTCATCGGTGATGATCGTGTCGGCGTCATTGTGTAATGCGATGCGCAAACGGCGCAGGCCCAGAAAGCTGACGGTTGCGACGCCAGCGGCATAGAAAAAGTTACGGCGGGAAACGTTCGCCATCGGTAAGACTCCGTTACAGTGGATGTTGCGCTCATTATAACAGAAATGGAAAGGGGTGATGTGCCATCATCACCCCCCGGATGCTTGCATCTTTGCCGCTCACGGTTAGTGCGTCCACTGGCGTGAGGTTGCCCGCTACCCGTTCCCGGCAGACGTGTGTATAATTGAAACATGTGTTGTGGGGGGCGGGAGCCTGTGGTTAAGCAGGTTCGTCCCCTGTTTCTTTTATGCACATGACTGTGGTGGCGTGCGGCTGGCGACATCCACAATATACGATATTAAATCCATCCTGTCAATAAGTTTTTTTAAATGCAACCTCACTGGCGTAGCAAAAGCAGTAGCGCAGGGATGGTGGTTCAAGAAATAATCCTATAACGGCGTTGTGCAGGTGCTGGCGGCGGACGAGGCATGCCTCGTCCCTACAACAGCGGTGAATGAGTGTTGTAGGGAAAGGGCACGCCCTTTCCGGCCCGAGATGGCGTTATCCGGTTATGTTTCGAATATTCACTACTACGTCCCTACAGGACATGCGAATGTTTTTGTTCGGGAATGCTGCGCCTGCCTATGAAGCGGAAACAGGTTCAAGAATGCCATTTCGGGGCGATAGATTACAGACTCTACGAAAAGAAGCCGGGATTATCCAGGCAGACATAGCAGAGGAGATCGGTGTTCGGAAAGACCAGATTTCCCGTTATGAGACGGGCACCAGCTCCCCCACCCCGGACGGGTTAATTGTGATGGCGCAGATGTTGAATACCAGCGCCGATTATCTGCTGGGGCTATCCAACGTGCCGCATCCAGGAGCGGAACCAGAACCCGACCCCTACCCGGAGTTGAGCGCGACAGAACGTGAGATGATTGTGTTTATGCGGGAGTATAGCGCAACTTCACAGGCGGGGATGCTGCGGGCACTGCGGGCGCTGCGCGATGCGTGGGAGCGGTGAGGGAGTTTACTCCGGGAGTAGCCGGTTCACTTCGTCGCGGAATTCCCGGACATTGAAAGGTTTGGCAAGGTAGCTATCGCAGCCTGCTTCGAGTGCCATCTGTCGCGTGTAGGTTTCTGACCCGGCGGTGACGGCAATAATGGGCATCTGCTCTGCCGGGGTTGTCTGCCGGATTTGCTCTGCCAGATCAAGGCCGTTGAAGTTACCCGGTAGAATCAAATCCAGCACAAGCAAACTCGGTTGCAGTGCCGTGAGCTGGTTCATTAGATTGTTGGGGTTGCTTTCAGTATGAACGGGATAAGGCTCTCGGGCCAGTATTGCCGCCATTGAAAACAGATTATCTTCTCGATCATCGAGAATGAGCACACCGGGCATTGATTTGTTTTACCTGTTTCATTTTTCCTTTACGCTTTATTATAACATTTTGTTACGAATTTTACTGACTCAGCAGATGAAATTTACGTTGCCTTCACAGGGTTTTCATAACTCACAAACTTTTATTCTGTCTTAAGGGCATCGTAAATAGGCCGTGCGCGTACACTGGCGTCACTTTCTACGGTCATGCTGAACCCGGCCACTTCGTTGTTCGCACGGATGGTATCGGCATTGGCAAAGTTGAAGTTCCACAGCATCATCGGCCCCACATAATCCAGCGACTGCCCGATTTCAAAGGCCCGCACCACGTATTCACCCTGCTGTGCCGTGCTGATGAAGCCCATCCATGCTTCTGGCGGTGGGCCGCCCAGGTCGTTCCATGTTGTCCAGCCAAATTCTGTCACCCACAGGCGTGTGTCGCCGTCGCCATAGCGCAACATGATGTTGCGGTAGTCTATGAGTGTGTTCAGGAAGAAGAACTGCGGATGCTGATCCCACCCGCGTGAGGGTGACCCGCAGCAGATGGCATCCGGCGCGTTGCCCCAGCCATAGGGATGTACACCGATGGCGACGTTTGTGTAGTTCGCCAGCCCCTGCCGGTACATCTGGCGCAGGTAGTCGCGGTCGTTAGCGCTCACACCGGAGTTATCGCCGGGGGCGAGGCCCGCTGTGACTACGGTAATGTTCGACGAGTAGGCGCGGATGGTCTGGTATGTCGGGTCGAACAGAGTCATGTAGTTGTTGCCGGTCATGTCCAGCGGCGATGTCCACTCGCGGGCAAGGTTAGGTTCGTTCCACACCTCGATAGCGTCGATGCTGCCGCCCACTTCGTCCAGCATTTGCTGCACAAAGTTCGCCAGATCCTGCGGATCGTCTGGCGGCCCTGCTTCTACGGTGGTGCTGCGTGCCCAGTCCGGGGCTTTGGCAACGCTAACCAGCACATTATAACCGGCGGCCTTTGCCGTGCGGATGTGCGAGTAAAATTCGCCGCGCTGGGTTGGCTCATGTCCGGCGAAGTCCGGTTCAAGGTAGCGCCAGTTCGCCTGCACTTTTACCCAGCCCATATTCAGCGGCTGCGCGTTCACCATTGCGCGCTGCCACTCCCCTTCTGTGATGTTGGTGAAGATTTGCAGGCCCATCTGTGAGCGATCCAGACGCAGCACCCCACTGGCGGGGATTTCGGATTGTACGGCAGCGGCGGCAATGTAGTTTTCGCGTCCGCTATCCACCACGGCCCGTGAAGGTGGGCGGGCGTCTACAGTTGTGCTTTCACTACTACCACTGCTGCTGGTTTCTGTGCTGCCATCTGCCGGTTCCATGTAATACACATCGGCCTCGCCCTCGGCGCTCCAGCCCTGCAAGCCCTGGTAGTCAATAAACCACCACGAGAGGAAATCTGTTTCGCCACACACCGGCCCTTCCAGCAGGATAATATCGGCCCCCGGCGGTGCAAAGCCCAGAATGTCACCGGCTTCGGTATCCGGGGCGCTGCGAATACGGTTGGACAGGTCGGGGTCTGTGGTGATGAGGGCACGGGTTCCGGCAGAGAGGCGTGACGCAGGTGAACCGGGGCATGTGCCGCCTTCGGCAATGGGGAATGGCGTAACGGTGGGGGTGGCCTGCGCACCGGGGTTCGCATCAATGCAATCACCGATTTCGTCGCCGTCGGTATCAACGACGTTCGGGTTGGTCATCTTATTCAACACTTCGTCGCCGTCCGTGCAATTGTCGCCGTCCGTGTCTACGTTAAGCGGGTCTGTGGCATAGGACAGCACCTCGTCACCGTCACTCAGGCCGTCGCCGTCCGTATCCGGGTTGTCGATTTCTGTGCCCAGTTCCTGCTCCCGGACGTTGGTCAGGCGGTCGCCGTCGTCGTCAGCATCTGCAATAGCCAGCGCGGTTTCTGTGAGGCCAAACACCACGCGGGTTGCAGAGGCGGGTGTGGCCGTCGCATTGGCAATGAACGTGCTGCGCCGGTTGAGTCCGAAGATAATCCCGCTGATGATGCCGCATAGCAACAGCAGCACCAGTGGCAGCACAAACATCCAGATGGCAAAGCGCGAGGTTACAGTGAGTTCCGCGTTGCGGGTTTGCGGCCCCCCGGCCACGTCCTGCACGGGCGTGATGATGACTTCGTAGGGTAAAAAGCGCGGTGTGCCGAACAGCGGGCGGTTCTTCGGGGCCACGCGCAGGTTAACGAGTTCTGTGCGGCCCGGTGCGATGGTGTATTGCAACCCACCCTCGATGCTGAAGTCTACGGCCTGTTCGCGGTCGCGGGCGGCGATGTTGTAGGTAGCGTGGGCGTTGCCGTCGTTGCGCAGGGTGATTTCTGCGCGGCCCCGGTTGCGGATGCGCTCCGGGAATAGCTCTGTGTTGAAGGTGTGGTATGGCTGGATGATGAGCTGGCACTGCACTTTTACCGCTTCGATCTGTTTGGCAACCGCACGCACCCGGATTTCGAAGGCGTGGGCACCGGCAGTGCTGGTGCTATCCAGCGGGGGGTGGAATGTGACGGCGGTGGTCTGTCGGTTGTATGGCAGCAGGTCAATTTCATCCGCAGACTGCGTGACCCACTCTGTGGGCAGGCCAAATACCTCCACCTGATAGGTTTCTACGAAGTCGCTGCGGTTTTCCACCTCAAGGGACATGGTCGCGGTGGTGCCCGGTTGCACGGTTACGGTGCGTACGTCCACCGTCACGCCGATGTCGTCGTGTTTGGGCTTCTGGCGTTGTGGCGCGGCCCCGGCATCGGTGCTGTATTCGTCATCCACTTCTGGCCCTGCCTGTGCAGCGGCTACCAGTGCAGCGCGGCGCTGTGCGGCGAGTTTGTCCGCTTCCAGTTGTTCGCGCGTTTCGATGCGTACCCAGTAATCACCCATGCGGACGGTTTCGTCGGTTTCCCACACCTCCACCACATCTTCGATGAGTTCGTAGTTGCCGATGAAGGTGCCGTTGGTGCTGCCCATGTCGCGGATGCGGAAGGTGCCGTCTGTGCTGCGCTCAATACGGGCGTGGCGGCGGCTCACTTTATCGCTGGGGAGTGACACGTTCTGGTCTTCGCCACGGCCCACTGTTACGACTGGCGATGTCACGTCAACTACGGTGGTGGGCGATGTTTCGCTGTAGAACGCCAGCCTGTCGTAGAGGATTTCGCCTTCGGGTTGTGGCGGGTCGGTGAGCAGCGGCATTTCCTTCGGCAGTTCGCGTTCCATAACCACGGTCGCGTTATCTTCACTCACCACACTGCTGAGGAATGTGCCCGTGATGAAGTCGCCTTCCATTGTGGCCCCACTTTGCGCGGCCATTGCCGCCGCACGTTGCAGCGCACGGGCCATGTCGATGGCGCTCTGGTAGCGGTCGTCCGGGTTTTTCGCCAGGGCACGTCTGACCACGGCCTCAATTTCCTGCGGCACATCGGCGCGGAAGTTGGACGGCATGACGATTGGCTCACGGGTGTGCATACGCACGGCTTCTGTAATGGAGCGCGGCAGGAAGGGTGGCCGACCAGACAGCATCTCGTAGAGGGTGGTGCCCAGTTCGTAAATATCGGAGCGCACGTCCACGCGGTCGCCACGGGCAGCCTCTGGCGACAGGTACGGGTACTGCTTTTCTGCATCCTCAGACGCAACCAGTTCTTCGATGTTGGAATCACGCGCGATGGTGAAATCTGTGAGGATGGGCGTGTATTTGACGATGGGGCCAACCACACTGGTGGCTTTCATGTTAATGTTTTCGGGCTTGATGTCGCGGTGGATGAGGCCCTGCTGGTGGGCGTAGTGCAGGCCGTTGGCTAGCTGCACGGTGATGTCTATGGCGTCGTCCAGTTCCATCAGGTTGCCCTGGTCGTTCAGGCGCTGGAGCACACTGCGCAGCGTGCCGCCGGAGATGAGTTCCATCACCATGAACAGGTCATCGCCAATGTTCTGGTAGGACATCACGCGGACGATGTTGGGGTGTTCCAGGCGGCTGATAACCTGTGCTTCTTCGAGGAACTGCTGGCGTAGCGCGGGTTCTGCGTAGCGCTCCGGGTGCATAATGCGCAACGCAACTTCGCGCTCTAGCTGGATGTCTGTGGCTTTGTACACCGACGACAATTCGGTTTCGCCAATGTAGCGGTCAATGCGGTAGGTGCCCACGGTGCGCCCGGTCAGGCCACGCGGATCCATTCGGGCGGCTACAAACGGATCCAGCAGGCCGCTGCCACGCTCGAAGCGTACCCAGTAATTGGCGATGCGCAGTGTTTCGTGGCGTTTCCACTCGATGAGGGTTTGCGGCACGGCCAGCGTACTGCCCACCCACGTTCCGTTGCGGCTGTCGGTATCGGTCAGGTACAGGTTGCCGTCGGCACGCAGTTCCAGCACCAGATGCTCACGGGAGATGCGGCGTCCGCGCAGGCGAATGTCCTGGTTGGAGGCCCGCCCGATAGTGAGAATCTCTTTGTCCAGCTTTTCGATCTGGATCGGGTGGTCTTCGCTGATGAAGATGAGGCGGTCGCTGGCCCGCATTTCGTCACTGAGCGGCGGCATGGAAAACGGCGGGATGTCGTCTTCCAGTGGGCGCACCATCGCTACGGTATCCAGCGAGTCGTCGTAGGCGTCGTCGCGGGCGGCAATGGCGCTGGAAAGCCCACGGGCAGCCAGTGCGTCGGAGCGGATGCCGCCGCCAGTAGAGCGCATGGTGCCGCTGACGGCCCGCCCTGCCTCAAATGTAATCCAGCTATCGCCAATGCGGACGACGCGGCTGGCGTTCATGCGGTGCGGTTCGTTTGCTTCCAGGCGTTCTTGCTCGAACCATGTGCCGTTGAGTGTGTTCAGGTCACGGATGTAGAAGAAGTCGTCGTCGCTGCGGTCAATGACGGCGTGGCGGCGCGATACACTATTTTCCGGCAGGATGATGTCATTATCCGGGGCGCGGCCAATTACATATTGCGCCTCGTTCAGCAGTACGATCTGCGG
>JBCCQC010000174.1:0-7890 GCA_039024535.1 Chloroflexota bacterium | reverse complement strand
TTTTTACGATGCGCTCTAACTCGTTCCGCTCTTCATCCGTCAGGTTCACCACATACGTTTGCTTGCGTCCCATGAGCGCTGTATCCTCGTTTTTGGATACATTCTACACTTCTTCGAAAACTAAATTGGTCATGCACTACGCCCAAGAACCATAAATATTCGATCAACAGTGAATTGGTCTTTGGCGCTCAAGAGGTCAGTCATACCGGATTGTGTCCGGCGGCGTCTGATCCGGGGTGTAAACGCGATATGACGTGATGCTTGACGAGACAGCCCGCCGGAAAAAGCGCCCTGCGATAATCATCCCCACCCCGATGCTGATAAACACCGCCGCGACGATATACGCGAGTAGCTGCGGGTAGATGATAATCAGCACGCCAAGGAAGATGAGTGCTGCGCCCGGTAACCACCAGATTCTACTCATGTCTCGTCTCCAAATACCTGTTCAATGTGCTCGATAGCAGGGAGTTCACTTTTCCACGGTGTGCCATTGAGGGCATCAAAAGTCGCCAGTTTTAAATCCTGTGCAATAGCAGCTTTCTTCCACTCCAACTGGCTTTCGAAAAAATCCTGAAACAGCGTGAGGATGGTTGCCATCTCATCAAGGGAGTGTGCGTCATTCCCCTCGTGAGCCTGTAACAGTCGTTCTCGAACTTGAAGAATCAATTCACCAAATGTCATTTTCTGGTCTCCAGTTTATTTGCGTGAGCCGTGTACATAGTCATGCCGTTGCGCGGTGAGGTGCGGCTGCCTACCTGCCGAATATGATCCAATCCGGTTTCTGCTGCCACCACCTGCGCAAATTTGCTATAGGGCAGCGGGTTCGGGATGAAGCTACGCGGCATATTGACTTCATACTCCACCACAATGAAACTGCCACCGGGTCGCAGATACCCGGCTAACTGTTCAATCACATCGCGCTGCCTGCGGACGAAGTGCAGCGCATTCGCCACCAGCAATCCATCCAGCAGTGGCAATTCCGGTATCGGGCGCGTGAAATCTGCCGAAATCGTATGCACATCTGCATTCTGCGGGGAGAGTGCGCCCCGGTTCTTATCCACTGCGTAGATTACTGCACTTTCGCCGGTCACGTCGCGCAGCGCACGGGTAAAGTTGCCACCTCCTGCGCCAAAATCGGCCCATGTGCCGCCAGTTTGCATCACACCGCGGCGAATCAGCGCCACCATTTCATCATGAGTCATGGGCGCAGTTCCGCGTAAGTATCGTTTGTCGCCAGTTCTGCCAGCATTGTCCCCCGCTGCGATTCTGGCGCAGCACTGAGTGCGTGTTGTACCAGCGTTTTTGCCTCGTCTATGTGCCCCAGATGTGCCAGCACCAGCCCCCGATTAAACGTTATGCCCCAGTCGTCCGGGATAGCTTCCAGCGCAGCAGAGTAGTCTGTATCGGCCTCTGTATAATGTCCCTGTCGCTGATGTGCAGCCCCCCGTTTTACCAGCACCCGCGCCCGGATGTTGGCGGCAATGTTGCCCGAAGTCATGTCAAACAGCTTTTCCACCCGTCCCAGTGCCCGGTTGTAGTATTCGATGGCTTTTGCATCGTCGTTGAGGTCGGCGGCGGCATCGGCGGCCCACTGCACCCAGTCGTTTTCCAGCGCAATAGTCAGCGCCTCATCCAGTCGCCCGGTTTTGCGCTTCATATCCAGCAGGCGCTCCAGCGCCCGTGATTTTTCCTGTGCTTCTACTGCGCTTTCATATGCTGTTGCAGCAGTAGAGTGAGCGTTATCTGGTTGCCCTGATCGCTCATAGATGACGGACTGCGTGTAATAGTCACCGGGTGTCAACTCAAGTTGTTCCAGATCACACAGGGCGTTACGCAGATTCACTTCATTACCCTGCCGCAGGTAGACCTGCACACGCAGGCGGCGCATATCAGCATCATCAGGGCTGGCTGCCATGTGCTCGTTGATTGCGTCCAGAGCGTCGGTCAGTTCACCGGCTTTAATAAAAGCCTCGGCCAGTTCACGCGGCGTGTATGCCATAGCTCACCTCGTATCCATACGGACGATATGCCAATTTTACCACTGCACCACAATTGTTTAAGTATCTGTGCAATAATATTCTGCTGTGGTTGAAACTGTGTTAATCTTCTGGACGTTATGTTGGGGTCAACGATGGAGCAAGCGTGGTGAACGACGAACGGCAGGGAGTTTATGCAGCCAGCCTGATGGACTGGTTGACGTTTCGTCGGACGTTTTTGTTGCATACAAAAGCAACTCCGGAAGCTATTGAACGCTACCTTGCGTCGATTTCTCAGCCACCACCGATGGATCCCTCGCCGTTTTCCGTTTCGGTAACGGTGGCCGTGGCCCATACCATCGCGCACACAGGCTTGTTCGAAGTGCATGTAATGCGGGGCCTGCCGTGGGGTGGGCACTACACCAGCTTGCTGGCAACCGGGCGCGTTGCAAAAAAAGAGCAGGAACACGGTGCGATTATCTCTGGCGAAATCCACACCTCACAGAGCGGCCTGACCATCTACACAGGCATCATCATCATCATGATGCTATGGGTCATGGCGACAGTCGTTTCATCCATTGCCAACCCGGTTGTGACGCTGGTTCCTGCGTTTGTGGCTGTGTTCTCCGCGATGATTGCCGTTGTTGTGATTTACACCCTGCTGATTATGGACATGCGTCGCCTGACCCGCACGATTGTTGATCTGGGTGAGTAGCAATCACTGTGTTATCGTAAATGCTTCGAATGTAACATCAAAGCCGTCCCCCTGCGGCGCTGCGCACAGCATCCCTACTTTCAGCGTTTGCACGGTGCTCAGGTAGCCCTGCCGAATGAGCGTGTAATCCTGACCATCACGAGAGAAACCGACTTCAATGGCCGTGCCAGACCGCTCCACGCGGAACCACACAGAAGCAGGTGCATCTGGTAGCGGCACAATTGACCAGTCGGAAAACTCACGGGTAATCACCGCACTGGCTTGCTGCACCCCATCCAGAAGCTCAATACCACACTTCAGGCATACACTTTCGCTCTCGCGCACCATCAAACCGGCCTGGTCGTAGAGGTCGGCATATTGCCCTGTAACTTTGACAGACGCTGTAAAGTCTCCTGCTACCTCACGGTAGTAGAAAGGCGCATTATCCTTGATGAAATCGTGGCGTGTCACCCGCCAGTAGTCCGTCTTGCCGTCTGCACGCACGGACAGTTTACCGTGGTCTTCCGTCCAGTGCTGGGGTTCATTCATCCATTGCATGGGGGTCGCCTGCCTGTTGTGATGATGTGGTGGAATAAAAAACGCGCTCATGGGAGCGCGTTTGTTGCTGGGAGACCAGGACTCGAACCTAGACTGACGGAACCAGAATCCGTAGTTCTGCCAATTAAACTATCTCCCATTAACACGACATATTTTACGGATTCTCGCATGGTTTTCAAGACTAATTTTCCTGTTTTTCGACCGTTGCTTCCGTCATCAGGTCAATTGACAATTGGATACGGCGCAGCGTTTCTTCCTTGCTCAGTGCCACGAACGAATCAAAAAGCGGTGGGGCGATGCGCTGGGCTGCCGTGGCTGTGCGCAATGTGCCGAACAACTGCCCAACTTTGAAACCATTATCTTTTGCAAGCTGGCGCATGGGATCTTCCATTGCAACGGCGTCGAATTCCATATCCTTCAGTGTATCGTAAGCGATCTGAAGCGCTTTCAGCGTGCTTTCAGCGTCCATCTTCTTCTGGATATGATCTTCCACGCTGGCCGGGATGAACTCCGGTGCGAAGATGAAGCGTGTAATTTCCGGGAACTCGGTCAGCGTTTCCATGCGCGTCTGTACTGCCGGGGTGATGATGCGCAGTTTTCCCTCATCAACAGGCAAACCCGCTTTTTCAAGGAACGGCTTTACCATCTCTATCAGCTCTTCTGTGGAGGTGTGCTCACGGATGTAAATGCCGTTGTACCAGCGCAGTTTGTCAGCAGGGTAGGCACTGTTAGACGGGTTGATGCGTGTGCCGTCGAAACGTGCAATAGATTCTTCTGTCGTAAAGACTTCCACATCGTCGCCGAACGTCCAGCCAATGTTGCTCAGGAAGTTCATCATGGCGTCCGGCAGGAAACCCAGTTCTTCGTAACGGTGTACCAGAACCGGAATCACATTGCCCTTTTCGTCCTGCAACTCGCGCTTGCTCATCTTCCCCTTGCCATTCGGGTTCAGCAGCACTGGCAGATGCGCGATTTCCGGCATATCCCAGCCAAACGCATTGTAAAGCTGTTTGTGCAGCGGCGCAGATGCAATCCACTCGTTAGCCCGCATGATGTGCGAGATTTCCATGTAATGGTCATCCACCACGTTCGCTAGATGGTACGTCGGGAAGCCATCGGACTTAAGCAGCACATTATCCTGCAACGTGTCGTTATCGAACTCGATTTTGCCACGAATCATATCGTGAATGACGGTTTTACCCTCCAGTGGCATTTTGAAGCGGATCACTTCCGGGCGGCCTTCGGCCTTCAGCTTTGCGCGTTCTTCCTCGGTGATGCTGCGGTGGCGACGGTCATAGCCGGGTGGCTCTTTCCGCGCTTTCTTCGCCTCGTTGATCTGCTCCAGTTCTTCCGGTGTGGTGTAGTCATAGTAGGCTCTATCGTTTTCGACCAGCCATTTCGCCCATTTCTGGTACAGTTCCAACCGCTCAGACTGGCGATAGGGGCCGAACTCACCGCCATGAATGGTGCTTTCGTCCACGTCAATGCCGATCCAGTCCATTGCAGCGAAGATGAGTTTTTCGGCTTCTTCGTCGTAGCGGCTGCGGTCAGTGTCTTCGATGCGCAGAATAAAACTACCGTTATGGTGCCGTGCGAAAAGCCAGTTAAATACCGCCGTTCGCAGCCCGCCAATGTGCATGGGGCCGGTTGGACTGGGCGCGAACCGCACGCGAACAGGTTTGCTGTCTGTCACGGGGAATGTACTCCTATCAACTGTGTGTAGATGTCAATGGATCGGATTGTAGCCTGCGGTTGCAGGCTCATAAAGGGTCAGGGTGATTATTCCAGCCGTCGTCGGCGCACAATCACACTCTGCGCTAATCCGATACCCGCCATCGTAGAGAGTAACGCAGTACCCCCACTGCTGATAAAAGGCAACGTCAGTCCCGTCACCGGCAATAGATTCAGGTTCATGCCAATAGAAACCACGGTCTGGAAGAAGATCATGCCTGCCACGCCGTAGCAAATCAGGCTACCCAGCGGGTCAACAGATGTGCGTGCGCCGCGCAGGATACGCATAATCACAAAGCCAATGCCACCCATCACTGCCATACCCCCCACAAACCCGAATTCCTCAGCAATCTGGCTGAAGATAAAGTCTGTGTGGCGCACGCGCAAGAAGCGTAGCTGGCCCTGGGTGCCGTTGGCGTAGCCGCGCCCGGTGAGGCCGCCATTGCCAATGCTGATGATAGCCTGGCGGATGTTGTAGTAATCGTCGTCGTCAGCAGCACACGTTTGCACAGAGCAGCGCACAAATGTGGTAATACGACTGCGCTGGTAGGGTTCCATCTGCGTCCACAACACAGGCGCAGCCACAATCCCAACCGCTGCCCCCAGCATGATATGTTTGATGCGCAGGCCAGCCCCCCATACCATCACCGCCCAGATCACGACAAACACGATTGTCGTACCCAGGTCTGGCTGGATGAAAATGAGCAATACCGGGATCATCACATGGATAAGTGATTGGATGAGTGTCCACAGGCTACCTAGCTTCTGGTAGTTGGTTGCGAGGTGGTGGCCGAGCGTGATAATGATGATGATTTTGCCGATTTCTGACGGCTGAATCAGGATGCCCACGTTCAGCCAGCGCCGCGCACCCGCATCACCAACCACGCCAAACGCAGGAACCAGTGCCAGCAACCCCACCATCAACAGATACAGCCACCAGTGCAGGCCACCCAGCAGGCGGTAATCCATCGCGGTGAGCACAAAGATGATTACAACACCCATCAGGGCGTAGCGAATCTGGTCTGGCACGCGGCTAATCAACGTCGGGTCTACCGCGTCCAGTGTGGCACTGCGGATCATCAGGATGCCAAATACCACAAGAACAACCGAGACACCAAACAGGGGGTAATCAAAGCGCTGCCAGATGTTGCCGTTGCTACTCAAAGCCTGTTACCTCAAAAAGTCGTGCAAGCGACGCGTATTCTATCAGTCGTCGCTGGAATCTCCATCCCCGTCTGTGGAACTGGCATCGGCGCTAATTTCTGGTGTAGTTTTGCCAGTAGATTCATTGTCTTCAGGGCTTGCGTCATCGGATGGCGTAGATTTGCCTTCTGCCTCATCGGCTGTTTTATCTGCGCTGGCAGCTACACTAACCCTGACGTCCGGTTCGGCTTCATCAGCGTCCGCTGCGTTGTCGTCATCTTTAATCGCGTGCTTGAACGGAATCTCTGCAATCAGCAGGCCGCTACGGTCACGGTTGGAGAGCGCGAAATCCACTTTTTCCATGTCTACGGCCACATACTTTGAAATCACCTCGATGATTTCCTTCTGCATCTGCTGCATTTTTTCAGAGGGCAGGTTAATGCGATCCTGCACCAGCACAAATTGCAGCCTATCTTTTGCTAACTTGCCAGATTTGTCGTTCTGTTCCGATTTGCCGAATAACCGCTCAAAAAGTCCTACCATTGTTGCCCTCGCTCAAACTCTCATCCACCGAACAAACGGGATAACCTGCGGAGGAAACCGTTCTGCTGCTCTAAATTCATAAATGGAACATTTTCCCCGATAATGCGGCGGGCAATGTTACGGAATGCTACCCCGGCGCGTGAGTTTTCATTGAGGGTTACGGGGATACCACTATTGGACGCCGTGACGACGTTCTCATCCTCTGGTACGATGCCAATAATCTTGATGGCCAGAATATCCGTGATGTCTTCTGGCGAGAGCATATCGCCCTTACGGATCATATCGGCACGCAGGCGGTTGATGATGAGCTTGCCGGGGCCTTTTTCTTCGGCTTCCAGCAAGCCGATGATGCGGTCAGCATCACGCACGGCAGAAACTTCCGGGTTGGTCACAATCAGGATGTCGTCTGCCGGGGCTACTGCGTTGCGATAGCCGCGCTCAATCCCCGCCGGGGAGTCAATCAGGATAAAGTCATGATGTGGACGCAGGTCATTGCATATCTGTACCATATCCGTTGGGCTGACCGAGTTCTTATCGCGCGTTTGCGCTGCCGGGATCAGATAAAGATTCGGGAACTGCTTGTGCTTAATCATGGCCTGGCGCAGTTTACAGCGCCCCTCGATTACATCTACCAGATCGTAAACGATGCGGTTTTCAAGCCCCATCACCACGTCAAGATTCCGCAGGCCGATGTCGGCGTCTATCACAACAACTTTTTTGCCCACTCTTGCGAGTGCAACTCCGACGTTGGCGGTTGTGGTGGTTTTACCCACCCCGCCTTTGCCGGAGGTGATTGTAATTACCTTTGCCCCCATAGTGGCCTCCTTGCCTGCCTATCGCCATGATTCAACAATAATCTGCCCATCGCGGATGAGTGCTGTTTCGGGTTGTGGTTGTCGCCGTGGTGCATCCGGTGATGTAACGATCTTCTCCGCAATTCGTAGCTGCGTCGGACTCATATCCAGCGCACACACGACTGTATTTTCATCACCCTGTGCCCCTGCATGGACTGTCCCACGCAGCCTGCCCCACACAATTACGTCGCCACCGGCAATCACCTGCGCACCGGGGTTCACATCCCCGATGATAACCGCGTGGCCATCTGTTTGCACACGCTGCCCGGAGCGCAACGTCCGGCGGACGACCACACCGAACTGATCGGACGTGATGTCCTCGTCTTTTCTGGTTTCGGGTTGCTGCGGCACATTGTTGGCAACGTTCGTTTTAAGATCGAGTGTATGTGCG
>JBCCQC010000173.1:0-7895 GCA_039024535.1 Chloroflexota bacterium | reverse complement strand
CTACTTCGAGAGCACACGCAATCCACGCCGCCGCCTGGGGGAAATTGCCCTCAGCGGCAATAACCTGTTCTACTTCCTGTTTATGCAGGGGCACATCTCGCCATCACGGACGGCCATCACGCTGCTATTTTTAAACGCCATCCCGCGCAACATAGACGGCGGCGACATCTTCAAGCTGGCCCCGGCCCCGGCAGATGCCGACGAAAAATACCCGTTCACCATTACGCCATCCCCCGACATAGACGACCGTACCATGACCGAACTGAAGGCATTTTTACAGGCCATGTACACCGCGTGGCGCCTCGATAAAGACCTGTTGCTGGACGTGTAACATGGCCGACTACCCGGAAAAACCCAAACGCGGCAAGCAAAAAAACAAAGCAAAACGCGCAGGAACATCACAGCGATGGGTAATGGTGACGGCGGTAGCAGGCACCGCCCTGGTGATCTTCATTGCTATCACAATGTTCGTCCTATCAGGGCCATCCGATGGTGGCGAAACCGAACTCAACGCTGCCCTCAAAGACGGGCGCTACCTTGATGCAATCGACCTCTACAGCACACAGATTGAACGCGGGCGCAACCTGACCGAAAACCACATCGGGCGGGCAACAGCACACTTTGCCATTGGCGACTATGACGCGGCACTGGCCGACTATGAGCGAGCACTTGAACGTGACCCGGATAACCCCGAAATCGAATACGGGCGCGGGCAGTCACTCGCCGCCGCAAATATAGCTGACACTGCTGTCGAGGCTTTCTCCCGTGCCATTGACCTCGCAGCACCGCGCCCCCCCGCCGAATACTATCTGGCATTGGGCCGTGCGTACGAACAGCTCGAAGACATTGACGCCGCAATCGAGCAGTATTACCTGTACATAGATGCCGCCGGAGACGATGTGAACCCGGACATGGCCGCCTACATCATTGATCTGGAACTCAGGTGAGGGTATCGCGCAGTTCGTCGATAATCTTCTGTACGCGGCGCAGGCGGGTTTCTGCGCGTTTAGCCTGCTGCACATGGTAGCCGAGCATTTTACGCTTACTCGGCGCATATTTTTCCCATGCGGCGGCAAGGTCATCGTCTTTCGCCAGTTCTGCCGCCAGTTCATCCGGCACATCCACGCGGTCGGGGTCGTAGTCCGGTGCCATATAGATGCTCACTTCGTCGTCTATCTGGATGCTGTTGTGCTTCAGCCACGTCATACCGAACTTGAGACACCACGAGCCATCCCCGCGTTGATGCACAGCCCTGCGGAACGGATACTCGTTCAGGCTGCCTTCCACGTGTTCGTGCCCCGCGCTACGGATGGCCTCGACCGCATCTGCGGGAATGGGTAGATAGTGTTTCATGTAGCCATCAGCAACCTCCGGGTCAAAGCGGACGTGCGATGTAAATTCGAAGATCAGGTCAGGGTCTCTGTGCATGGGTATGGCCTGTGTGATTGTGAATAGTCAACTCTATAATAGCCCATTTGTTCTCACTGTGCGTGAGAAATGCCAGAGCATATACAGTCTGCATTGCGCGGGGTAGATATGGTCGTTGTATAACAGGCTGTGAGCATTAAAAAAATACTATGATGAACCAGAAACAGATGCGACCCGACAGCAAACTACATCGGGCAGACAGCATTTGCCATTGGCAATTGTAATGTGACACTGGCCGCGTACATCATTGATCTGGAACTGGAACAACTCCCCTGAAAAGCGCAAGCGTGTATAGGGTCTGATATGGCGAAAACATTGTTGTGGACATCCGATGTGCATTTCAACTTCTTCACCCAAACGGAGATTGACACGTTCCTGACCACTATCCGTAAAGAGGAACCGGACTACGTCGTGATCTCCGGTGATATTGGCGAAGCACATAGCGTGCTGCAATATCTGGGCGACATTGCCGACGCGCTCCCCTGCCCGATCTATTTTGTGCTCGGCAACCACGATTACTACGGTGATTCAATCGCCGGGATCCGCACTATGATGCAATTTGTCGATGGTCTGGATTCGAAGTTGCACTGGCTGCCCGCGCATGGCGTTATTGAACTCACCCCGCAGACGGCTATCGTGGGGCATGGGGCCTATGCCGATGCGCGTTTCGGTGATTTCACAAATTCCACGCTCAGCCTGAACGACTACGTGTTAATCGAAGAGTTCCGGGGACTCGCATGGCCCGCCCTCGGCAAAAAGCTAAACGCACTGGGTGATGAAGCCGCCGCTTACTTTGATAAACACCTCCCAGATGCCATGACGCGCTACAAATACGTCATTGTCGTCACCCATCCCCCACCCTTCCGGGAAGCAACCCTGTACATGGGCCGCATCTCCGATGACAACGGCGCCCCGCACTTTTCCTGCAAGGCAGTAGGCGATGTGTTCCTGAAACACTGCAACGCACACCCGGATTGTCAGGTCACAGTGCTGTGCGGTCATACACACGGCGGCGGTGATGTGCGGATGCTGCCGAACCTGCGCGTGCGCGTGAGCACGTCCGACTATCAAATGCAGATCGAGGGAGTTTTCCAGATACGATAACTCCCGGTCGCATGGCATTTTGACGGGAGGCAAAGTTCGCAAGAGGCAATACGCCGGGACTGGCAACTATAGCCTCATAGCACGCTACGGATTTTGATAGTTTACAATCACGTCCGTCACTGCCTGCGATAGCGCTGGAATCCATGACATGTCGCGGGTATGGAACGCGGCAACGGCTGTAGACTGCATATCAAACACACCAAGGCAGGTCGCCCCATCCATCAGTGGAATTGCCAGTTGAGAGCGCGTCATAGGCAGGATCGGATTGGGCAGAAAAAGCGGGTCGTTCATGCAATCGTCAATCAGGTAAACCTCACCCCGCGCAGCGGCCACCGTTACCACGCTGGCAATACTATCCGACGACAGACCGACACTGGCCCTGCGGATAATGTCGAATGCTCCCCACGGGCTGCCAGCCATCATCTGAATGCGGTTGTGGTGGCCGGTGGGCTGGTGGATGCCAACGAAATACAGGTCAAAGTCCATCAACAGCCACTCGCAAATTTCGTCCAGCACCTCATCAAGCGTATCAAAACGCGGAACAATCTCCGCAAACGCCTCACCGAAGACAGTATCATAAGCACTCATAGGGCATCCCGTCAAAACAAATCGCTGTTGGGTCGGCGCAGGTTCAGGCTATTGCCAGACGGATTGCTCCCCTGCACCATGTGTCATCTACCAGAAAGGCAAAGCGCCTCGTGTAAACGTGAACATTCCATGTAACAATACACCAGAACTACCCGGACAGTTGATTAAGAATTGTCCAGAAATAGTTGAACTGGCAACACAGCTGTATCCACTACCGCCAGCAGCAAACGCCACCCCGGTAAACGCATCCACAAGCGTAGCATAGCTAGTATGCCTGCTGTGCCTTGTTCGGATTTTTGGGCGGCTCAATATACTGCTCAATGAAATCAATCGCCGCCTGCCACGCCTGCCCCACATAACGCCGCGTGGCCTCGTCGCGGCTTTCCCTGATGAAATCGTGGCCTGCACCGGGGATCATGGCAATGCGGTGCTCGCTCTTCAGCGGGGAAGCGTGCAATTCCTGCTTCAGCTTCTTAATCACCGTCGGCCTGATGATTTTATCGTGGTCGCCATACACAGCAAGAATGGGCGTATTGGACTGCGCAAACTGTCCGAAATATTTGTGTGGGAACCCGTAAAATGCCACGGCCACCTCCAGATCATCCCGCTTGATAGCCGATTCAAACGCGAGGCTGCCCCCCATGCCAATGCCCACGGCAGCATTTTTGTGGCTGCACAGGTAGTGCGTCTCAAGGATGCTGATAGCCGCGTCAATACCCTCAAAGCCGTCCTCCCCCATCGCCTTAACGCATTCCATCGCTTCCTGATGCGTTTTCGGCCTCGCCCCGTTAAACAGATCCGGCGCGATGACATAATAGCCCATCTGCGCATACAGGTGCGCCATCCGCCGCACAATATCCGTCATGCCCCACCAGTTATGCACCAGCGCAATGCCGGGGAACTTTGTGCCGCGTGCCGGGTGCGCCCAGTATGCCGAAACACGGTCGCCGTCGTCGGTATTAATCGTAATGTGGCCGCTGCTGATGTTGTACTCAATATGATCTGACCGATAAAGTGGCATGGTGCCTCATTCCCCCTGTAAATCCAGTGCATATACGTGTTCGCGGTAGCCGTCCGGTTCGGCATCCATCCCCAGCGTTTTAAGCGCGTCCATCACGGCCAGCATCACCAGCCTGCGGTAGCCTTCCTGCTGTGCCCAGTCCCGGATGGCGGTAATCAACTGGCCGGAGGGTGGGCGCGGTGTCCAGCAGGTCACATCAGCAATGCGCGGACGGTACAACTGCTGCTGGATAAGCACATAGGCTTCGTTCCCGGCGGCATTAAAGTAAAGCCGGTGCGTTTTGCGGTCATGAATCTCCGGGATAGCATCCCATGTGCGCGGCCACAGCGCCTCCCACTGGTTACGCGCACTGCCCGCCCGCCCGATCTGCAAAAACCAGCCGTTGATCTGTGTTGAGGTGTCATCATCGTGGGGCACGGCTTTATAGAAGACCTGGCCGCTCTTCGTTTCAATCACCATACGGCGAACTTCGGTCATCTGGCGCAGGCCGTGGCGCTGGTAGAACGTGGCAGTGCGCTCATCATTGGTAGGGCAGTTTGCCGTCACACGGCGCACCCCGCGCTCACGGGCCGCATTAATCAGCCACTCGAAGATGGTATCGTCTGCACCGGGTTCGTCCGTGTAGGCCGCCAGCAATCCGAGATGCTCGTGATGCCCGTAGGGTTGCGGTTCAGTACCGCTGTAACTCTCGGCATAGGCCACCACACGCCCGTCCTGCTCTGCAACCACGGCCTGCCCCGCCCCCCGCAGCAGATGGCTCAGTTGCAGTGCGCCGGTCTCCACACTCATCCACGGGCCGCCGTGCAGCCACCGCTCGTAGATCGAAAGCGTCTCGTACGCCACGGTTTCGACCTGTCCGCTGCTCATGCGCTGCCACACCCCCACCCGCGACCGGGCGAGTGCGCTGATGGCCGTTGTGTCATCCAGTCGTGCCTGCCGAACGTGAAACTCTGCCAACCGTGCCTCCTGTGTGGATTGCCGCTGGCCCCTATTCTAACAGAGCAGGGCAAATTCGCAGGTATGTTTCGGCGTTTTTCCACATCCCTGCCGGGAACGGGCATCCCCATGCTGCTGCACACGGTAAGTGAAGGACGCTCCGATGCAGCGCATCTAATACCCGCGCTCTACATCCACCGGGTGTGGAACCGCCTCACCGTTTGCCGCCGCGTTGATAGCCCGTGCCATGCCGTCCATGCGGGCATATTCAATATCCGGGTTATACAGCGCCCCGCCCCGGTGCGGACTCATCACCACGTTTGGCAGTTCCCAGAACGGCTGCTCTGACGGGCGGTGGTTGCTGTAGCTCGCCGGGTCTTTCGTCGGGTAGCTGTACCACACATCCATACCCGCCGCGTGCAGCTTCCGGCTTGCCAGCGCGTTATACAGTGCGGCCTCATCCACAGTGGCGGCCCGCCCCACATTCACCAGGATCGCCCCGTCCGGCAGCAGCGCAAACTCGTCCGGGCCAATGAGCGCGGTAGCATCTTGTGTGCCGGGCACGACGATAAACAACACACTGGCACGGGGCAGCACCTCATGCAGCCGCGCCACAGCGACCTCGTTCGGGTTGCCGCTTTCACTGCGGCGCACCCCGATGATGTTCATGCCCAGCGCATTGCACACCGCCCCGATCCGCCGCCCGATCTCACCGTAGCCGAGGACGACTGCTGTTTTGCCACTGAGCACTACCGTTTTATAGCGTTTGTCGTAGCGCAGCGTCCAGTCGCCCTCTATGAAGCGGTTGTGCGCCGGGATGATCTGGCGGGCGCAGGCCATCAGCAGGGTGATTGCCATTTCTGCGGTCGCTGCCGCGTTGTGATGCAGGTTATGCACGGCCACATTCGGGAAGTCTGGTAGCAGGGCGCGGGTGGGTGGTGGCAGCCCTGCCCACGGGATGAGCAGCAGGCGCAGGCCATCACTGGCGGCAAGCTGTTCACGGGTGGGGCGACCGGCCACGAGCGCGTGGGCATCGTCGGGTACGTCATACCCCACGGTGAGGCGCACGGTGTCGGTAAGCTGCTCACGCAGGTAGGTCACGTAGTGTTCGTCCGGCGTGTAGCCGATGTGAGCATTGTAGGTCATCGCTGCTTGAAGATGTTGATGGCGCTGTTCGGCGGGATGGCACCCTGTTGCAGGCGGCGTATCCAGATGAAGATCATGGTTTCCAGGTAGCGGGCCATATCGAGGGTGCCAAGGTCTGCTGCAATGAAGCCGAGGTCTTCTATGAGTTCTTTTGTGTGGGCTTTTGCGTCGGCGTTGTCGCCGCAGTAGTAAATTTCCAGCTTTTGCCCGTTGAGCATGGGCTTATCCAGCATATCGAAGTAGATGCCGTTGAAGGCCTTGACCACATGTGCATCTGGCACGAGGCTCTGGATGATCTGTGCGCCGGAGGTATTGCCGTCAATGGCGAGGCCGTCCTGCTGTGGTGTGAGGGGGTTGGTTACGTCGATGATGGTTTTGCCGCTGAGGTACGGGGCCAGCCGCTCTACCGTGGATTCTGTTGTGTGCCACGGCAGGGCGATCACCACCACATCCCCGAACTCGGCGGCTTCCTCGTAGATGCCCCCGCCGCTATCCGGCCCGGCCACCTGCATCAGCGATTCTGATTTCATGCGCTTGCGGGAGCCGAAAAATACCCGATGTTTGCGCCGCGTAGACCACAATGTGCCCAGCCCGCTGCCCATGCGCCCGCTGCCAATAATGCCGATTTTCATAATAATTCACTTCCTGTTATCAAAGTAAGCGAGATTCAGATGTGCTAAAACTTTACATACAAAGAGTACGATGGTATTCTTAAATTACAAAATATAACAAAAGGATCGATTTATGAAAAAGCATACCGCAACTCCCGGAAGCGAGATTCGCGGAGATGTCATGTTCAATATGTACCTGAGCAGAGCCTACCAGGAATCTGATGTCGTGCGCAATACCGTTGCAGAAATTCTCGATAAGTATGGCATTGAACAGATTGATGAGAATACATGGTATCCCACTCAGATCACACTTGATGTTTTCCAGCAGATTCAGAGTGACCAGACAGAAGCGACGTTCAACCTCGTCTCCCTTGGTGCGGCTTATGTGGAAACCGCTGCCCTTCCGCCTGAGATTGACTCTATATCCCGCGCACTGACGACACTGGGCCTGACTTATGACATCAACGTGCGCAACGCTGCGCCGGGGGAGGGGTATGAAGTTGAGCAGATTGATCCCCGGCACATCCGTGTCAGGGATAATAACCCATTTCCGCATGATGTTGTGTACGGTTTCATCTGGGGCCTTGCGCAGAGGTTCTGCCCGGAAGGGGCGTATGCAGTTGTTGTGCGTGAGTATGAGGATGAACAGCATCCTGATGCTGCCGGTGCGACCTACCATGTGACATGGTAGCGATTAATTGCCATGCCTGAGAACCTGAAATGTGCGGGGATGGTGTGATGTGGCGTACAAATCCCTGTGGTGAGATGATAGGGTGGGGTGGCGCAGGCACAGTGCTCTGGACGGTGCAGGATTACAGGGGGCTACCGCGAAGGGCACGCTTATGCAGATACGTCTGTTCGCCATGCTAACCTGCACGGGGGATAAAACAATGTTGATGATGTGGATTGCCTGCTCTGCCCGATGAGTAAAACATGAGTGAATTATCATTCACCTTGACCTTCACATTGTGTGAACCTGCATCCTGTGGGCAGCAAATCGACGTGAGGACAACATGTACACAATCGGTGAATTTGCACGCATGGCACAGGTTTCACGGCGG
>JBCCQC010000172.1:0-7944 GCA_039024535.1 Chloroflexota bacterium | reverse complement strand
GTGCTTCACTCGTCTGGAAAGCGTTGTCCGTGTTCTCAAATTGCCGGGTTTGTGTGGATGCAATCGAAACAGCCGTGGCTGTTGCATTACCCCGGCGGGCGAACCCGGCAGACAACAACACCGCCTGCACAATGACCCACGCAATCGCCAGACCAGCCCCCACATACAATCGTCCACGGTTACTCATGCCACCTCCACTTTTACTTTTACTGCGGCTACGTTCCAGCGCATCCAGCATTTGCTGTGCTTTTTCATTGTTCGGGTTCACAAACAGGACATTTTCAAGGTAAATCTGTTTGTCTTCCGGGTCGTTTTCCAGGCTTGCCAGCAAAAACCACGCCCGCTCATTGCTGCTGTCCATATCCGTGACCTGTAGCAGCAGTTCTTTCGCCCGGTCACGCTCTCCGGCTCGCGCAGCTTCCACGCCCTGCTTCAATAGTCTGGAAATTTCGTCGTTCGCCAATGCAAGGCTCCTTATTTATGATGACCGGAATGACGGTTGCTGCTCGTTGCGCTCACTCTCCGTCACTCGTTCGATGGTTAAGTCCTGCAGGTTCACTACATATAGCTGAAAATTCGTGCCGTCGCGGGTACTGCTAAAGGCCACCAGCCGCCCATCCGGTGAATAGGTCGGGTCAAGGTCAATTGCGCCGCCGTCATCCTGCGTAATCAACCGCTGGGCACTGCCATCAGCATCCATCACAAACACATCAGCATCACCGTTACGGTCACTGATGAATACAATCTGCGTGCCATCTGGCGCGAACGCCGGAGCAAAACTGATACCCGCATCGTCCGTCAGCCGCTCCGTGCTGTCGTTTTCAATATCCAGCGCATAAATTTCCAGCAGTCCCGGTGTCTCCACGTCAGACGCATACACCAGCCGCGCCCCATCCGGGGAGAATACCGGGTCACTGTACACAGCGTCATCATTATCCACATATACCTGCACCGCACCGTTCAGGCTCACACCCTCGATGATGGTCTCATCCCGCACATATACCACCGCCGCATTATCCGGCGCCCATGCCAGCCCGGTGATGCTGCTGGTACGCACAGTCGTAAGCTGTTCGGCGGCGGTCAGGTCGCCCAATGGCGCCACAAACACAGCCACTGGCTCCCCGGCGGGGGCGGTGCTCTCCGTCGTAACAGGTGCGTCAGTGTCCTCTGTGGCGGCTTCCTCCGTGGCGGTTTCTACCTCGGTTGGCGTGGCAGTAGGTGTCGCAGTGGGTGGGGCGATGTCTTCTACATCCCCGGCCAGGGCCACAAACGCCACCCGGCTACCATCCGGGCTGATGACGGCCTCACTGCTGAAAATATCGTATGTGGTTTCGTCGCTGCCGCCGCCGCTGATGCTGGATAGCACAGGCAGTTCATCGCCTGTGCCCACGCTGGTGTAAAACAACGTGTAGCTTGCCAGCGGTGGTGGTGTGGGGCTGGGGATGGGAGTATCGGTACCCGTTGGTTGCGGCGTGGGTGTGAAGGTCGGCGGCAGGGTAGCCGGGTCTGGCGTTACCAGAATGCCCGACAGCGTGGGCGTGCGCGAGGGGCGTTCAGTGGCAGCGGGTGTGGTTGGCTCCTGCGACGCCGCAAATTGCGTTGCTGCGACAACAGCAACCTGCGTCAGTTCATCCCCGGAAGGTTGCGTGGACTGCCCGATGGCCCGAATGATGACAATCGTTATCAGCACAATCGACAGAAACCCGATGGTGTAAAGCCCGATTGTGACCAGATTACGCCGCCCACCCGCCGGAATGCTCGATACCGGCGCACTGGATGCTGCCGCCTGCCCCCCCAGCCGTTCAAGGGCGGTGCGGGCCGTCTGGTTAGATGGATTGATGCTGAGTACGCGCTGCAAATAACGACGCTTGTCAGTCGTGCTGGTCGAAATGCTCGCCATCCACATCCACGCAGTTTCGTTGCGGTTGTCCTGCTCAATTACCCGCTGGAGTAACCGCATAGCCGTAGCACGGTCGCCACTACGGGCGGCGGCAATCGCCTGCCGCAGTTGAGTTTGAATATCGTCTGCCACAATTTCGCCTTTACGTTAGCCCAGCGGGGCAAATGCCCACATCGCCGTAAACACCGTGATGAAAACCAGCAATGCCCCGATGACGTAGGTACCATAGGTGATGAGCGTACGGTTTGCTTTTTCCTCTTTGTTATCGGCCATCTTCTGCAACGCATTGGCCGCTGTGGTGTTGTCCGGGTTAATGCTCAGCGCCCGTTCCAGCCACTGCTTACGCTCCGTTGGCGAGTTCGCCAGCTTTGCCAGCCACATCACGGCCCGCTCGTTTTTAGAATCCCGATCCAGAACCTGCCGGAACATCACGCGGGCACTATCTTTATTACCCTGTTTGGCGCTGCGTACCGCCATATCCATCAACTCTTCGCGGTTGGGACTGACCATGTTTAATTTTCCTCAATCCTGTGTTTACAGCCTGTTCCTGATTATAGCAGCAAGCCGCGATGTTGAACAAAAGAGGCCGACCACAAAAACGATAAATTTACGCTTCTATATAGTGTTTGCCCCTCCCGCACAGTTGGAACTTGATGAGATACCCGGCATCCGCCCGCACCGAATATGCGCCCCGGTGTTACACTGAGAGCAAAAGTTTTATTCCTGTGCTGAAAGGAAATGACACGGATGACCTCCGACGCATTAGACTATCATCGCCGGGGCCGGCCCGGAAAAATTGAAGTTACGCCTACCAAGCCCCTCTCCACACAGCGTGATCTCTCCCTCGCCTATTCCCCCGGCGTGGCAGACGCCGTGCTTGCCATCGACGCCAACCCGCTGGAAGCCTTCGAACTGACGGCGCGGGCCAATCTGGTAGCAGTAGTCTCGAACGGGTCAGCTATCCTGGGGCTGGGCAACCGGGGCGCACTGGCTTCTAAACCGGTTATGGAAGGCAAAGGCGTACTGTTCAAACGGTTTGCCGATGTGGACGTGTTCGACATCGAACTGAATGCCGACACCGCCGAGGAGGTCATCAGCGCAGTAAAAGCAATTGCGCCCACATTCGGCGGCATCAACCTTGAAGATATTAAAGCGCCAGAAGCCTTCGAAATCGAAACCCGCCTCAAAGAAGAACTGGACATCCCCGTCTTCCACGACGACCAGCACGGCACCGCCATTATCTCCGGCGCGGCCCTGCTCAATGCCTGCGAAGTGACCGGGCGCAACCTGGAAGATATGCGGCTGGTGATTATCGGCGCGGGGGCAGCGGCCATTGCCACCGGCAACTTCTATGTGGAAATGGGCGTCAAACTGGAAAACATCACAATGGTAGATATTCACGGCGTGGTCTACAGCGACCGCGAAATAGATATGGACGACTACAAACGCCGTTTCTCCAACGATAGCGGTATCCGCACGCTGGAAGAAGCCATTGTCGATGTTGATATGATCCTTGGCCTTTCTGCCGCTGATGTCATCAAGCCGGAGTGGTTAAAAACCATGCGCCCGGATCCCATCATTTTCGCAATGGCGAACCCCCGCCCGGAAATCATGCCAGAACTGGCCCGCGAAGTCCGCCCGGACGCGATTATCGGCACAGGCCGCAGCGACTTCCCCAACCAGGTAAATAATGTGCTGGGCTTCCCGTTCCTGTTCCGGGGGGCGCTGGATGTATACGCGCGGCAGATCAACGAGGAAATGAAAATGGCCGCTGCGCAGGCACTGGCAAAACTGGCCCACGAGGATGTACCGGACAGCGTACTCAATGCCTATGGCCTCAGTGCGCTCAAGTTCGGGCGAGATTACCTGATTCCAAAGCCGTTCGACCCGCGTGTGCTGCTCTATGTGGCCCCGGCAGTGGCACAGGCCGCAATGGACAGCGGTGTAGCCCGCCGCACCATCGATATTGAAACGTATCGCAATGACCTGCTAGCACGGCAGGGGCACGGGCGGCAGGTGCGCAACGATCTCATCAACCGGGCACGCAGCGGCCAGAAGAAGCGCGTTGTATTTGCAGAGGGGGAAGAAACGAAAATCATCCGGGCGGCCTACATCGTGCAGGAAGACGGCATCGGTGAGCCAATCCTGCTGGGCAGGCCAGACGAAATCCGGGCACAGATTGACGATCTCGGTCTGGCCTTTGCCCCCACAATCGTTGACCCATCCACTGACATTAACCGTGAACGCTACGTGCAGGAACTGCATAAGCTGCGGGTGCGCAAAGGCGTGACCTACCGCGTGGCGAACAGCATGTTGCGCAGCCGCAACTACTACGGCCCGATGATGGTTCACATGGGCGATGCCGACGCCCTCATCAGCGGCGTCACGGCTGAATACCCGCAGGTCATCCGTCCGGCGTTACAGGTGGTGGGCACCCACGAGGGCGTGACCCATGCCAGTGGCGTGTATATCATGGTAGTCAAAAAGCAGGTGTACTTCTTTACAGATGCCACCGTGAATATTGACCCGGACGCAGAAACCCTCGCAGAGATCGCCATCCTCACAGCAGACTTTGCGCGGCAGTTACGCTTTGAACCCCGCGTGGCGATGCTCTCATTCTCAAACTTTGGCAGTGCGCCGCACCCCCTCAGCAATAAAGTGAGCAAAGCTGTGCAGATTGTCAAAGCGAAACGGCCAGACCTCACCGTGGACGGCGAAATGCAGGCAGATACCGCCGTAGTCGCAGACATCATCGAAGACCGCTACCCCATCAGCGAAGTAAAAGACGCCAACGTGCTCGTTTTCCCGGATCTGGGCAGTGCCAATATCGCTTACAAGCTGCTGGCCCGCCTGGGCGATGCCGAAACCATCGGGCCAATCCTGCTGGGGATGGGCGCACCCGTGCATGTGCTCCAGGCCGGTGACGACGTGGAAGACATCGTGGCAATTGCTGCGGTGGCCGTCACCGACGCCCGCAACCGTGACAACGAATAGCATCCGACGATATTGTGCAGGGAAACGGACACGCCCGGGTAGGGGCACAGCGTGCTGTGCTCCTACGGGTGACGAATCCGGGTTATGCAATTATGCTGTCAATCGTCAACCGCCCTTTCCCCAATGTACATAAACGGAACACACCGAGGTCAACCACCCATGAACACCACTGAACTCGATACCCTGCTGGAACAATTACAGTCCGGTATCCCGGCACAGCGCCGCATTGCTGCCTATCAACTGGCAAAAATGCAGAACCCGCTCATCGTCCCGGAACTCATCGCCGCTGCCGACGACAGTGACAGCGGGGTACGGTCTTTCCTGGCAAGTGCGCTGGCAACCATTGGCGACCCGGCTGTCGAAAAGTTAAAGTTGGCCCTGCACGACGACAGCGAATACGTGCGGCAGGTGGCGCTGCTGGCGCTACAGCACATGAAAACACCGGGGGCCAGCGCCGCATTGCAGCAGCACACCACGGGAGACAACGACGATGACGACCTTTGACGGTAAATCGGTGCTGGTAACAGGCGCAGGGACGGGCCTAGGCTATGGCATGTGTATGGCATTTGCACGGGCCGGGGCTGCGGTAGCGCTTAACGACTACGACGCCGACCTTGCTACAAAAGCCGCCGCGCAGATTAATGATGCAGTTGGCGCACAGCGCGTGACCCCCGTTCCGTTTGATGTGGCAGATGTGGCTGCTGTCCGCGCCGCCGTTAAACAGATGGGGACGCTGCACATTGCCATCGCCAATGCCGGGATTACCGACTTCGGCGCATTTTTCGATATGGAGCCGGAGCAGTTCGACCGTATCATCAACGTGAACCTGCGCGGCACCTACTTCACGGCGCAGGCCGCTGCAAAACAGATGATTGCACAGGGCAGCGGCGGGCGCATCGTGATGATGTCGTCAGTAGTGGGGCTGCGGGCCTTCAGTGACCTGACGGCCTATGGCACCACCAAAGCCGGGATTGCGCATATGGCCCGGATGCTGGCGCTGGTACTGGGCAGCCACAGCATCACCGTGAATGCGATTGCGCCCGGTGCCATCCTCACAGAGCGCACCGCACAGGAAACCGCCAACTACGCCGAGGACTGGGCACGGGTCAACCCGAACAGGCGCGTGGGCACCGTGGACGACATTGTCAACACAGTGCTGTTTCTCGCATCGGACGGGGCGGCACACATCACCGGGCAAACCCTCACCGTAGACGGCGGCTGGACGGGACTCAGCCCCACGCCAGACGATTATTTCTCCGACGATGCCTGAGCTATGCTCAACTTATGACCCTCTAACCGCTATCGCACGAGCAATCCGCTACAATCCCTTGCAACAGCCAGCAATTGAGAGAACCACCATGACAGATACCATTCCGTTTAACCTTGACGCATTTGTTAACCGGCGCAACAGCGGCTGTGCCAAGTGGACGTACTTCGGCGATGACGCCATCCCCATGTGGGTGGCCGATATGGATTTCCCCGTCGCCCCGGCCATCACAGAGGCACTCCAGCAGCGCGTTTCCCACGGCATTTTCGGGTATACCATGCCGTCAGATGACCTGAAAACCCTGCTCGTCCAGCGCATGAAAAACCGCTACAACTGGGACATCCAGCCAGACGACATTGTTTACCTCCCTGGTGTAATCCCCGGCATCAACATGACGGCACGCGCGATTGCACAGGACGGCACCGTCATGATCCAGACACCCGTTTACCACCCATTCTACGAAACGGGCATATGGAGCGGCACCACCATGCAGTACGTCCCGCTAACGTACACCGAAACCGAAGACGGCTTCACCTATGCCATCGACTTCGACGCCTTCGAAGCCGCCATCACCCCACAGACGAAACTGTTCCTGCTGTGTAACCCGCACAACCCCATAGGCCGCATGTGGACAGCCGCCGAACTCCAGCGCATGGGGGAAATCTGCGTCGCCAACGATGTATACATCTGCTCCGATGAAATTCACTGTGACCTGATTCTGGATGACCGTACCCATGTGCCCATTGCCACACTCGCCCCGGAATTTGCACAGCGCACCGTCACCCTCATGGCCCCCAGCAAGACGTTCAACATCCCCGGCCTCGGCTTTTCATTTGCCATCATCCAGAACCCTGACCTGCGCCGCCGCTTTACTGACGCCGGTACCGGCCTCATCGTAATGAAGTTCCCACAGCGCGAAATGTCGTTCATCAACATGATGGGCCACACCGCCGCAGAAGCCGCCTACCGCGATGGGCAAACATGGCTGGATAGCGTGCTGGATTACCTGCGTGCCAACCGGGACTATGCCCGCGCCTACATCCATGACTATTTGCAGCCCTTAAAGGCCGCCACTGTAGAAGGAACCTACCTGCTGTGGATTGACTGCCGTGAAGCCAACTTGCCCGCAGAACCCGGCGAGTTCTTCCGTGAGCAGGCAAATGTTGCCATGAACGAAGGCAGCAGCTTCGGGGAAGATGGCACAGGTTTCGTGCGTATGAACCTCGCCTGCACACGAGACACGCTTAAAACCGCGCTGGAGCAAATGCGCGACGCGCTGGACGCCCGCTGAACCGTCAGTAGTCTGCAATAAGATGCCCATTCCGTTCACTCCACACGGAATGGGCATGCGGTCAATGTACCCCGGAGCCTTAACAATCAGGCGCGGGCGCTGCGGTTGTGCCACTCATCGAGGAAAGCCAGCGCGTCTTCTGTTGCGTGGACGATACGTTTACGCGGGTTTTCTTCCATAATGCGCATCGGCCCACGCAGGATTTGCTCCTGCATGTCGTTGGCAACCACCATCGCTACCGGGAAGTCCTGCGTGTTCATCATGATATTCATCTTGCGGCTTTTCTTCCGCGCATCAATGAGGTTATCTGTAGAAAACGAACGCACATCGCGGAAATCGAAGATTTCACCGTACAGTCTTTCTGTGCCGATGCAGACAATCAAATCCCCCAGCCATTTATAAGCCACTTCGATGAAAAGCGTGCCATTGCCCATATCACCTATCGGGGCATATTGCGGGCAGGTGACAGCGAAGCGGCTTATAAATGGCTGG
>JBCCQC010000171.1:0-8039 GCA_039024535.1 Chloroflexota bacterium | reverse complement strand
TTTCAGTGGAGGGGAGAGTGGCAGCAAGCAGTCAGGGCACAGGTGGTGCGGACACGCAGAAGCGTGTCCCTACAGGTCAAAGCAGGTTTGCAGGGACGGCATTTTTGCCGTCCGCTACCCAACTGTTTACCCACAGCATGAGGATGAGTCGGACGAGGATACCGGCTTAAGCTCGATTACATCGCCGCCGAACGCAATATCACCGAGACCGATAGTGGCTACGGCGGCTTCTTTCACCGGCGTGGAACAGCACGCGCCGCCGTCAGTGTTGTCTGCGAAGTCTGTGCTACATACGCCTGTTTCTGGCAGGCAGAGCTGCACATCACGCGCGGCTTCCCAGTCACCCACCAGCCCGGCTACCACGCTGCGTGCCTGCTCATAGCCGGTTGCCAGCAGGAAGGTTGGCGCACGCCCGTAGCTTTTCATCCCGATAATGTAAAAGTCTTTCTCTGGCTGGCGCAGTTCGGCTTCGCCATGTGGACGCACCGTCCCGCAGGAGTGAATGTTCGGGTCAATGAGCGGGGCCAGCGTGCGCGTGCTTTCTACAGCCGGGTCAAGGTCAAGGCGCAGTTCGCGCAGCATACCCAGTTCCGGGCGAGCACCTGTTGCTGTAATCACCTCGTCTACGTTCACCGTTCGTGTGCCGTCCGGTGTTTCCGCAATGACATTCACACCATCATCGGCGGCCTGAACCTCACGCGCCCGGAACGGCGACAGAATTTCAATGTTCCCGGCATTGACGTGTGCTTCTACGCGGGTGCCCAGTGCCCCACGTGCTGGCAGTGCGTCATCTTCGCCGCCGCCAAATACCTGCTTGAGGTGGGTGCCGCGCATGGCCCAGTAGATCTTCGTGTTCGGGGCTGTTTCCTGTACCGTCGCCAGATCCAGCAACGCATTAATCGCAGAGTGCCCGCTGCCCACGACCATCACGCGGCGGTTGGCGTAACGCTCACGGGCTGTGTCTTTTACATCCGGGATGCCGTAGGCGATGTGGGCACGCTGCTGTTTTTCGCCGATGGCGGGCAGGCCGCTGCTGCCAAGCGGGTTCGGATTGCGCCACGTCCCAGAAGCGTCAATCACGGCGCGGGCTTCTACCAGTGTTTCGCGGCCATCGCTGTATTCAACGTGCAGCACGAACGGTGCAGCGTTGCGGCCCTTATCCTTCATGCCGTCAATATCGCGGCGGCTTACGGCCATGACCCGTGCGCCGGTGTGGATGTGGTCGCGCACTTCTGGCAGTTCCACGAACGGCAGCATGTAGCGGTCTACGAGATCATCGCCGGTCGGTAGGTCATCCAGCGGTGGCATCTGCCAGCCATGCTGTTCCAGCAGGCGAACCGTCGCACTATCTACCGTGAACTCCCACGGTGAGAACATCCGCACATGGCCCCAGTCGCGCACATTTGCGCCAACCTCGGCCCCTGCTTCGAATATAACCGGCGTCTCGCCGCGCTCCAGCAGGTGTGCTGCCGCTGCCAGCCCGACCGGGCCGCCACCAATAATAGCTACAGGTAAATTCGACATTATTTCTGACCTTCCGTGCGATTTTTGTTTGTGTTGTGAATGTCTGCGATGGTGAAATCACAGATAGTTTTCCCGGCACACTGCCCACCCAGTGATGGGTATTGTGCCTGTTCTACTGGCATGTGGTAGACCTGTCGTGGTCGCTTCAGTGCCAGCGGACTGTAGAATACTCTGTTTTGCATGATAGCTCCAGTGTGTTATCGTATTTTTACGATGAATTGCGCCAAAAAAATAGATGTGCTTACCGACTATGATCGTATTTTTACGATATAAGCTGATTCTGTCAAGGGGTATGTGCAAAATTGGTTGGCAAGCACCCATTCATGACGATATACTCTGGCGCGTAGAAATACAGGAAAAATCTATGACCGTAGACATTATTGAAAACCGGGAGGAGTGGGAAGCTGCCTATAATGGCGGGTGGCTGAAGCACTTCAACGAAACCGGCGAGACCAAATGGGACATCTACAAACGTCCCGATAACAAAACGCAACCCTCCGGCACCGGCATAGACCCGGCCACGGCAAAGCTGCTACTGGTGACTTCTGCCGGGAGCTACCTCAAAGCCACACAGGAACCGTTCGACGCGGCGAATAAACTGGGCGATTACACGATCCGCCGCTACCCGACGGATACGCCGTTCGAGGCACTGGCTTACGCCCACGATCACTACGATCACGCCGCCGTCAATGCTGACCCGCAGGTACTCATACCGCTGCAACACCTGCGTGACATGGTTGCAGACGGCAAGATCGGGGAACTTGCGCCGGAGGCAGTGTCTTTTATGGGGTACCAGCCCGATGCCGCGCGTGTTGCTGACGAGACTGCACCGGAAATTGTTGCCGTGGCGAAAGCGCTACAGGTGACGGCTGTTTTACTGGTGCCGTCCTGACCGATATGCAGCCAATCCGTGGGATTGGTTTCACGTGCTCTTGAGAATGCCGGCATCCCGGCCACGCTGACAAGCTGGAACGCAGGCCGCACCCGCGTTACTGCGCCATCACGGGCGACGTTCACGAAGCTCGGGCGTGGGGCTACACTCGGCAATCCGGGGGACGGTGCGCAGCAGCGCCGTGTTCTGGAAGCCACGCTGGAGTTGCTGAAGGAGGATGCACCGGTCGAAATCGTGCGCCTTGACGAAAGCGTGCCCGAATAACACTCTATCTGTAAACTGGTGGGGTTTGCCACCCACAACCCGTGGGCGAGTCACTCGCCCCTACCCGTTATTTGCGATAGTCGCCGAAGAACCAGTTGCCGGTTGCGTCCACGTCATCGCTGAGGAAAAACTGCTGGATTGCTGCCGCTGCTTCTTCCTCGGCCAGTATGCCATTGCGGTTTACATCCATGACATCGAACACCTGCTCCACTTCATCCGGTGATAGCTTGAGTGCCCGCGCCAGCATCCGGTAATCCACCAGCCGGATTTTGTTGTCGCCGTCTACATCCAATAGAGAAACCATCGTGCGCTCTATAGGCCGGATGAAATACCGGTAAAAGTTCTCGTCATCAACCACAGCATCAAAGAACGCCAGCCACTCATCCGCTGTGACCTTCCGGTCTTTGTTCAGGTCTATCTGTTTTGATAGGCGCTCCCAGATGTACATATACGCCCGCTTCAGTGCGGCAAACGCCAGCGAGTCCTGAGGGTAGTTGCGTCCGGCGGCGAGTGCAGCCACGAAAAGCTGAATGTCGTCGGCGTCGATGCGGCCACTGTTGTTTACGTCCAGAATGCGAAACAGGTAGCGGAGTTTTTGCTGGCGCAGTGCGCTGAGGCTGTGTGGTGGCATCAGTAGTTCCCGAAAATGTAGTTGCCGGGGGCGTCCGGGTCTTCACTGAAGAAGAAATCCGTCATCATGTGGCCGAACTCCTCGCGGGTGATGTAGCCGCTGCTGTTGCTGTCCAGTCTTGCAAACAGGTCGCCCACTTCATCTTCCGGGATCTGATAGGCTCCGGCGAACAACTGCCACTCTTTGATGGAGATTTTGCCGTTTTCGTCCTGATCCAGCATGTTAAATATGTCACGGGCGATGGGCGCGATGATGTCTACGTACCTGTCGTTATTGTTCAGCATTTGCCCGAAGTATTTGACCCACTCGTCAAGCTGAATGCGGTGGTTGCCATCCGTGTCCATCAGTGTTTTGATGTGCTCGTAGATGTCCATGAACGTTTTGCGCAGCTTCAAATACTCTTCGGAAAACTGCGACACCCCGTTGAGGGTTGCCAGTGACTTTGCGGCCCGTTCAAAGTCCGGGCGCTCCACATAGCCATTCTGGTCAGTATCCAGCATGATAAACAGCAGCGTCACTTTTCGCTTACGAATTCCATCTAACATGGTGAGTTCCTGTTGTGCGTCTGGCAACAGCTAAAAGGGTACCACATTTCGCAGGTTTACGCGGCACGCCACGGAAGAACCTTGTTTTAAGCCACGGGTAATAGGATGATAGGCCGCTGAAACGGTCAAAATGAGGAAGCGCCACATTGGTTACCAGACAGCAGCGCAGGGCGGGTTTGCTCCGCCAGATTGCCCGAACCGAAAACCAGCTTGCACACCTGCGCCGCCACAGCGATCAACTTTCTAATGTGCGCTTGCTGGTGGCCCTTGCCGGGATTGTGGTTGTCAGTGTTCTGTTCTTTATCCCGGCATTGCGGCTGGTGTTCTGGCTGAGCCTGGTCGCGTTTGGCGGTGGGTTTACGGCGCTGGTCATTGTGCATCGCCGTGTGCTGCGCCACATTGACGAGTACAGCGGGTGGCGGCACATCAAGCAAACGCATCTCGCTCGTATGGAACTGGACTGGCAGAAGATCCCACCGGCAAAACGGCGTAAAGCCCCACTGCACATGCTGGAAGCTGACCTTGACCTGCATCATCTGCACCGGCTTATCAACACGGCCACGTCACAGGGCGGCAGCGACCGCCTGCGTGAGTGGCTCATCCCCACTGTGCCGGACGTGGACACCATCCACCGGCGGCAGAATGCTGTGAGCGACCTTATCGGGCAGCCGCTATTCCGCGATAAGCTGACCCTTTATGCTACACTCGCACAGCAAACGATCCGCGAGAGCGGCGAAGGCCGTACCCTGCTGGAATGGCTCTCGGAAGAATCTCCGCAGAGTGGTACCCGCCCGTGGCTCATCCTGCTGGCGTCACTTGCTGTTGTGAATATCTTGTTGTTTATTGCTGTGCTGGCGGGCGTGATCGCCTCTGATGTGCTGGTGACGGTGTGGGGCATCTATGCGCTGATTTTTGTGTGGCAGCTTAAGCGCGTGCAGACCATTTTTGAGGATTCGCTGACGATTGAGGCGGCTTTGCGTCGGCTGGATGCTGTGATGCGTTTTCTGGAGCGTGACCGCTATGCTGCGATGCCGCATGTTGCTGAAATTACCGCGCCGCTGGTACAAAACCGCCCATCAAAAGCCCTGCGAGACGCTACCGGCGTCATCAGCGGAGCCAGCCTGCGTGCCAATCCTATCTTCTGGCTGCTATTTAACGCGGTCATCCCGTGGGATTACTACTTCGCCTACCGTCTGGAGAGCCTGAAAGCCCGGTTGCAGCAGCAGTTACCGCAATGGCTGGACATCTGGCACGAAATTGAGGCCCTGAACGCCCTTGCAACACTCGCCTATCTCAATCCATCCACCACTGTGCCAGATGTAAGCGAAACGGCATCCCCGGTGTTTACCGCGCAGCGCATCGGCCACCCACTTATCGAGTCCGAAAATCGCATCACGAACAGCTTCACGTTCCAGCAGGTTGGCGAGACGGTCATCATTACCGGCTCGAATATGTCCGGGAAAAGCTCTTTTCTGCGGACGCTGGGCGTTAATCTCGCGCTGGCCTATGCCGGGGGCCGCGTCTTCGCGGAGCATATGGCAACGTCAACGTTCCGGCTGTATACGTCCATCCGCGTGACAGACAGCCTTGATGATGGGATTTCGTACTTCTATGCGGAGGTGCGGCGTTTACGTGGCCTGCTGGATGCGATTGCAGAAGAGGATGCGCCGCCCGTTTTCTACATGATTGACGAGATTTTCCGGGGAACCAACAACCGTGAACGGCTTATCGGCAGTCGCTCATACATCCAGGAACTGGCGCAGCGTAATTGTGTGGGACTGGTAGCCACCCATGACCTTGAACTGGTCAAACTGGCCGATGGCAACGCGCTCATTCGTAACTTCCACTTCCGCGAGGACGTGGAGGAGAACCGCATGGTGTTTGATTACACGCTGCGTGAAGGGCCAAGCCCCACCACCAATGCACTGCGCATCATGCAGATGGAAGGGCTGCCGGTGGAAGTCGAAACGGACAACGTCAGCCGGTAGCCTCTGGCTCCGATTTAGCTTCTGCCACGTGGGATTCACCCCACGTCAGCATCATCTCCAGAATGGGCCGCAATGAGTGGCCTTTTTCTGTGAGTGAATATTCCACTTTTGGCGGCACCTGTTTGTACACTTCGCGGTGAACGATGCCATCGGCTTCAAGTTCGCGCAGGTGTTTCGTCAGCATCCGGCGGTTCACCTGCGGGATGCACCGTTGCAGTTCCCCGAAGCGGCGGGTTTCTTCCAGCAGGTAGTAGATAATCAGCGGCTTCCACTTCCCACTGATGACATCGAGCGTAAATTCAATCGGGCAGCGTTCGACTATCGGTTGATCGTCCATGGTTACAAAAATGTGCCTATGTGCATTCATTGAGCATATGTCTAAAATTATACGCAAAATCGTAACAAAGATGGAGCCAGAACCCGATGAAAATTGATGTTTTCCATGATACTGTGTGCCCGTGGTGCCGCATCGGTAAAAAACACATGGAACTTGCACTCGCACAGTATGACGGCGAGGTTGAAATCCGCTATCACACATTCTTCCTGAACAACAACATCCCGCCAGAAGGCGCAGACTTCCATACCTACATGATGGCTAAGGGGCGCGGCATGGTCACGGACATTGAGCAGTTTTTTGACGCCCCACGAGAGATGGGCCGTCGCGTGGACCTGACGTTCAACTTCGAAGCCATCACGAAAGCGCCTAACACCACCGATTCCCATCGGTTGATTGCCATGACGCCGGCTGACCGTAAAGTTGCCATGATTGACGCGCTGTATGAAGCCTATTTTGAAAACGGGCAGGATATTGGCAACCGGGATGTACTGGTTAGCGTCGCAGAGTCCGTCGGGCTGGATGGGGCGGATGTGCGGGGGCGGCTGGCAACCGATGAGGCACATCAGCAGGTGATTGGCGAAGCGATGCAGGGGCAGCAGCTTGGTGTAACCGGTGTGCCGATGTTTGTGTTTAACAATACGCTGGCATTCAGCGGGGCACAGCCACCGGAGGCGTTTTTGCAGATGATGCAGCAGGCAGAAGACCTGGCGCTGTAAGTTATGAGGGGGAGAAACTTTTCTCCCCCGAAGTGGCAAAATTAGTCGCCCGGAGCAACTTCCTTCTTGCCGTAGCGTTCCACGCGGATGTCGCACTGTGCCTTATGCCCCATGAACCCTTCGAGTTCACACAGGCGGCTGCCGTATTCGCCAACCAGTGCGCTGGCATCGTCCGTGATAACTTCCTGGTAGGTGTGCGTCTTGATGAACTTGCCCACCCACAGGCCGCCGGTGTAGCGTCCGGCTTTCTTCGTCGGGAGCGTGTGGTTGGTGCCAATCACTTTGTCACCGTAAGCAACGTTGGTGCGCGGGCCGAGGAACAGAGCGCCGTAGTTCGTCATCTTTTCGAGGAAGTAGCGCGGGTTTTCGGTCATCACCTGCACGTGTTCGCTGGCGATGTCGTCGGCTACTTCTACCATTTCGTCCACGCTGTCTACCACAATCACCTGACCGTAGTCGTCCCATGCTTTGCGGGCGATGTCGGCAGTCGGCAGGGTTTCAAGCTGGCGCTCGATTTCGGCGAGGGTGTCGTGGGCAAGCTGTTCGCTGTTGGTCAACAGCACTGCCGGGGAGGTGGGGCCGTGCTCTGCCTGGCCCAGCAGGTCGGTTGCGCACATTTCACCGTCTACGGTGTCATCGGCAATCACCATTGTTTCGGTCGGGCCAGCGAACAGGTCAATGCCCACGCGCCCGTAAAGCTGGCGCTTGGCCTCTGCAACGAAAGCGTTACCGGGGCCGACAATCATGTAAACTGACTCCATTGTTTCGGTACCCAGTGCCATGCTTGCCACAGCCTGGACGCCACCCAGAATGTAAATTTCGTCTGCGCCAGCAAAGTGCATCGCGGCTACAGTTGCAGCCGGAATTTCACCGTTGATTGGTGGGGTGCAGGCGATCACACGCGGTACGCCAGCGACTTTCGCCGTCAGTACGCTCATGTGGGCGCTGGCAACCATCGGGTAGCGGCCACCGGGCACATAGCAGCCCACGCTGTTGACGGGTATGTTTTTGTGGCCGAGGATCACGCCGGGGAGTGTTTCTACTTCTACGTCCTTCATGGAGTCTCGCTGAATCTGCGCGAAGTTACGAATCTGATCCTGCGCAAAGTGCAGGTCATCAATCGTCTGCTGCGGCAGCGTGGC
>JBCCQC010000170.1:0-8066 GCA_039024535.1 Chloroflexota bacterium | reverse complement strand
TGATGAGTAAGTCCAAACAGAAAGAGGTCGGCCTGCCGGATGCCATCCAGAATGTTATCCCACCAGTTTTCTTCTGCGCTGCTTTCCGTCCAGATGTCGTGCCCGATGTCTTCCAGGTCGGTCACGATAGAGCGGATGACCTCACGATCCAGACTGCGATAACTGATAAAGATTTTCATGCGTTAGATTGCCCCATCTCTACAGTTCCAACATGGGCAGATTATAGCATAAACTACCCGCAGGGTTCCGGAATCTGAAAGGTAACGCAGTCGGTTCGGGTGAACACCGGTACAAAGCGATTGTCCACCGTCCACTCAATCACAGATTCTATATCGCGGTCAAAGCGCCATAGCAATACATTCCCGTCAACTGACCGCGTGCTGAGCGTGCTGGAACTGGCATCAAAGACGATCCCGCTGATGCCACGGGTATCGGTCACGAATTGCCGAATCGCTTCTGTAAGGCTGGTATCCCATACTACGACGGTGCCATCCCCAGAGCCACTGACGATATATTGTTTATCCGGGCTGATGGCAAGCGACAATACCGGGGCCGTGTGCCGTCGCAGGTCGCGCCATGTACCGTTTTCAGGAGGCCGCAGGGCAATACCGCCGTCAGTATAGCCCACAACCAGGCCGCCAGCAGGCCCGAATACCATCGCTGTCACGGTTCGATCTCGCGGGTAATTTGCAACAACCGTGCCGGTTTCAATATCAAACACAAGAATTTCTGTCAGATCGTTGACAGCGGCAATCTCTGTATTATCCTGGCTGATCGCATACAGCGCCGCAGATTCTGAGAAGGTAAACCCGTCGCCAGGGAGTGTGAAAATCTCCTCACCAGTCTGGACATCCCACAACACGCGGCTGGCAGCAGATGAATCGCCCAGCGAACCGGCCAATGACAGTGTTTCAGCAATCAATGGGGAGAGAGCCAGCGTGCCGTCCGGTGAAAAAACAGTATCTGGCGTGAGGATAGGCAGATCATAGGTCTGTTCAACCTCTCCGGTGCTCAGGTTATAGCGCACGGGTTGCAGGCTGGTGGCATCCTGGCCCAGGGCAGTTTCGCCATCTGGCATCAGCCTAGCCCCTACCAGGCCCAGTTCAGCCTCTGTCGTCGTCGTCAGGGGGCGCTCCGGTACCCATATCGCGATCAGGCCATCGGCATAGCGGAAAACAATTTGTCCTGCTGCTGTGGCTGCAAGGTCACTCACAGGAAGCTCCTGCACTCGTTCACGTTGCAGGATGGCGCCGTTTTCCATTTCCCATAATGCAACCTGTCGATTTTCGTAGGCGACAGCAGCAAAACGCCGCGACTGGCTGGCCTCGAGCGCGACAACCGGTGACAGTTGCCCCGGTAAAGCAAGGCGACGAACCACCCCGTTCTGTCCGGGTTCCACTGTCAGATCCCACACCAGTAGTTCGGCACCGTCTGTGCCAATCATAGCCGTATCATCATTTACGAAAGCAATCCCTGTGATGGCTGTGCCGGACAGTACATCGTCTATCCGCCGCTCCTCATTCTGGAAGTCCCGCCACAGGATAAAGCGCCCATCCTGCGACCCGGTAAGCACCATACTGCCATCCGCAGAATACGCAATATCGGTGATGGCCCCGGCGTGTCGATTTTCTTCACGCAGGAAAAAGCTGGTTCTGGCATCCCACACAAAAATTAGTCCGTTTGCATCCCCGGTGATGAATGTAGAGCCATCGGGATTATAGGCCACATGGGTTACGCGGCTGCCATGTGAGCCCAGCGTGCGGAGCCGTTCGCCGGTTTCAACATTCCAGACGAAAACCTGTGTGTCCGACGACACGGATACAAGCTGAGAATCATCTGGCGCAAATGCCAGATCATTGACACGGCCACTATGCTCGTCCAGTCGTTTTATAATCTGGCCTGTGCCCACATCCCACAGAATGATAGCGTTGCTGGCATCTCCACTGGCAAGCATAGCACCATCAGAACTGAACGCCGCACTGAGCACACGCCCATTATGTCCCTCTAAAGAGAGAATCAGATCGCCGGTCTGCACATTCCACAGGCGTATTGTGCGGTCGTGGCTGGTCGTTGCCAGCAGCGTACCATCGGGAGAGAAGGCAACCGCATTGACGGTATCGCCGTGGGCAGCACTTTCATCTTCGAAGAACCGTACCAACCCCGGCTTGAACGCTGCTTCTGCCAGAATACGGCCAATACGCTCCGGTACGGGGCCAGTTTGCACCGCTCGTTCAGCAGCAATTGCCAGCGATATCGCCAGCAGGTTCGGGTCACCGTTTTCAAGTGCATTTTCCGCTTCGCTTGCCAGCCGCAGCGCGTCAGATTGCTGCCGTTGAATATCGATGTCTGCAATAAGCGTTTGCTGGATGGCGGCGCCTTCTGTACTGCGCAGGATAATGCTTTGCTGCACGGCCTGCTGGGTTTCAGCCCCTTCTGTGCTGCGGCGCAGGATGTCCAGTTGCACGGCCTGTTGCGTTTCAGCTCCTTCTGTGCTGCGGCGCAGGATGTCCAGTTGCACGGCCTGTTGCGTTTCAGCCCCTTCTGTGCTCTGCACAAAAATACCATCCCGCACTGCGCTCTCAGTCGCAGCGAACTCTGTACCCTGTTCGGCAATACTGTTCTGTGCGGCGATCTGCGTATTCAGTACAGCGTTACTCTCCCTCTGCACATCGTCCAGCCGTTGTAACTGCTGCTGCAAGGCCAGCGCAATTATCGTGACCACGATCACAGCGGTAATCACCAGCCCGACGGAAGCCCCCCGCAGCAGGCGTGTTTGCCGACGCATGGCGGCAAGCTGGGCTTTCTGGTCTTCTTCGTGCTCACGGCTGGCCCGGATGTAATCATAGTGCAGGTTTGTGGGGATCGGTGTGTGCCGCCGTTCCTCAGAGCGCCCGAGCCACAGCTCCGCCTCGGCCAGTTCCTCGGCCATCAGCAAAAACCCGGTGCTGCGGCCACTGTCGTTCCATTCCTGGGCGCGGTTTAGCAGGCGCGTGTGTTCTCGCAGGTAGCTGTGGTCTATCTCCGTCGCTGTAATGATGCCATCCACACCAGTCATGAAATCATCCTCTGGCCGGTAGAAGTAAATCCAGTTCAGTGTGCGGAGGTACTTGTAGTTGTCGCGGGCGTCCATTTCATAGGGCTTATCGTAAAGTTCCCCTACTACCTCTTTAATATCCACCTTTTCGACAATCAGGGGGATGATGCGCTTGTTAATGTCGCGGGCGTATTTGATTTCTTTGTTGACCACGCGGCTGGTCAGCGCGTGATAGGAAACTACACTGATGACCGCATCATGCCCGTCAATTGCCTCTTTGATTTCCCGCCACCAGTCCACACTGAACGGAATATCGTCCCAGTCTACCCACGGGTCATAACCACGTGCTTTCAATTCATCAACGAGACGCCGGGTAAACTCTTTGTTACGCCGGGAGTACGAAATAAAAATTTTTGCTTTCATCCAGTTGCCCCTCCCACAGAAATGGGTCGTCGTCTGGCTCCATCTATTATTATAGTGTGGGCGCTGTGGAATTACATTCAGGTTGAGTTGGATTTCTGTTTTGTAACGCCACCAGCATCCACATCGGCTACATTTCCCGGCTCTGTTAGCGTTGCCCGATGGGTGCGACGCCTTCCGAGGTTGGCTCTGCAACTGGCTGGGAATCTGTTGTGGCATCGCCACTACTGGCTACCGGTGGCACAGTACCCGATGTCCCGCCAGTAGACCCGCCCCCGGCATCCGGGCAGGAGGAGAGCGCTGTATCCAGACGGGTCTGCACATCGGCACGGGCGAACAGTTGTAGCGCATTCTGGTATTGTACAACCGACGGGCAGAAGTCGAGTGCTTCATAGTAGCGGTCACCAAGTTCAACCCGCAAATCGAATAACTTCTGCCGCACATTGAGGTAATTCGGGGCCTGTGCAAACACCACACTATATCCGTCAATAGCTCCGGGCAGGTTGTTACCCTCCTGGCTCTGTGCGTTCAGGTACAGTCCGGCAATGTAACTCTCGTAAGATAGTTCGCCGATGTCACCAAAGGCAGCGGCTTCGTTAGCCTTCACAATCCCGGCAGAAAGATTCCCCGGATCGCCGGAGCGCAACAGTAGCTCTGCCTGACGTGTTAGCGACTGTAACATCAGCGATTCGACTTCTGATGCTCGAAACTGTGGATCAACCGCCATCACTGCGTCCAGCGTCTTTGCCGCCTCTTCAAACTCCCCGCCGCTGAATTGTGCCTGTGCCTCTGCAAACAACTCCCCGGCGTCGAACAGTGGGGCGTCCTCATCCGCAAGGGCTGCCTGCGTCACGGTCGGTGCTATCGTGGGAGCCAGTGTTGGTGCTATTTCTGTGGAGATGGCAGTTGGCGTAGCCGTTGGCGTGAGCGTTACCGTAGGCTGCAAATCAACGGCGAGTTGTGTCCCCGTGGCAATTAACCCGGCCAGTTCCGCCGGCTGTGGTGTTAGCTCACTGAACCAGTCAATATAACCCTCGATAAAACCGGTGTTTCCACTGCTTACCTGCTGTGGGATGTCCGTTAGATATTCACTGATCTGAGATTGACGGGTTGCTTCGACGAGTGTATCAACTTCACCGTCACCCACCAGATAACCGGCCAGCCCTGCAATAACCACCACCATCAGGCTGAATGCACCGCCAGCCGTTGCCAGCAGCCCCCATGCCATACAACCAGGGCCAGAGCGGTGTTCGGCCTGTGTTTGTGCAGGCGGTTTGGGCTGGGTGGCAAAGGGTGAGTTTGGCTGTGTGTCGTCTATCGAAGGCATAATGGCTCCGCATATCATCAGGTTTGATCGCCGCGCCATTATAGCGAAGCCGCCTGTTTTGAACAGTTATGCTTGCTGTGTAATGGTCTGGCACTGTAACAATTTCGTAAAAGCGAAACCGTGTTTTGCTGTTATACTATGCAAGAGTGTGTGGTGTTGTCAGGGGAAGTTTATGTCTATCAATCAGTCCAGCCTGCCCTATTACTATGAAACCGAACAGGATCCCGTCACGCTGGCAAACAGTGTGATCCGTCAGCAGTCATGGGGTTACGTGGTGGAGCCTCATTCAGAAATCAGTATTGATGGCAAACATCATCCTCTTGTGTTTGAGCGGCTGCGTGAAATGGTCAGTTATTGCCTCGAAGACTATCTGATAACATATGCGAATGTCCATGAATGGCAGTATCTGGCAACAGATAGTGTGAGCTATATGGAATCGGTGTATGGGTATCGCTTTTACCATGATGGGCTGGTTCGCAAGAGTGGCGAACGCCACCTGCAACCTGAGGTTGCGGTGATACTGGGCCACACCCCACAACTCGGCGAAATCCCTGCCTACATCGAGACGGTTGACTACGCCACACTCAAGAAGATTATCCATATGACAGAGGAACGGGCCGCGTCTGCTGCGGTTTCGAACGCGTGGTTCGCCCTGCCAACTGATGTGCCGCGTTCTGCACCGCCGGATGTTTACCAGACGCTGCGCCAGATGCGCAGTGAACTCGGCATCCGGGCAACCCGTGGGCGGGGCCGCATGTTGCAAGAACTGATGGAGATAGCTGGCGTGAGCATCGATGCTGGCGGATGGTCGCTCACTCATCATGAGCTGGAACGCCGCAAAACGCTGGCCGCCGTCCAGAAAGCAGCAGCCAGCGGTGCCAGTTAACTAACGCTGGGTGGTGATGTACTTCAGGAGTTCGACAACCTGCTGTGGTGTTTCTGCAGTGGCAATGGCAGAGGCATCTATCTCCTTGAGCGGGTGTGTGAGATCCGGGCTGTGCAGTGTGATGATCGGTTTTCCTTTTGCCGCTGCGTAACCGGCATCAAAAGCCGCATTCCACTGTCTGTATTTATCGCCGAACTTCACCACGACCAGATCGGCCCGGTCAATACCCGTTTTGATACGGACACTGTTGATCTTCGCGGCCTTATGATCTTTCCAGAAGTTCTGCTCCTCTGCTCCCAGAATATCTACGCCAACATTGTCGCTGGCATCGTGTGTGACAACCGGCGTCAGGATGTGAATGGGCAGGTCTTTCACGCCCTCCTGAATCTGTTCGCGCCAGTCGGTGTGTATTTCGCCGCTCAGGTAAACGGTCAGGTTCAGCATCGGGTATACTCCTCTATGTACAATCAGCACCATACTATAGGCAAATACCATAACGTTTCGCAATACTGCGCCACGGGAGAATATGATGACAGATCACCAGTGGCCGGATGACCTTCAGCCAGTTGAGGTGCGGGTCGCACGGCAGACCGACCAGCTTGCAGCTATAAAACGGTTCTACTGCGAGGGGTTGGGCCTGCCTGTACTTTCTGAGTTCACCGGGCACGATGGGTATGACGGCTTGATTGTGGGTCTGCCGGGGCGTGCCTATCATCTGGAGTTTTTACAACACGAAGCCGGTAGCCCCGGTACGGCCCCGAATAAAGAGAGCTTGCTGGTATTCTATATCCCGAACGCCGCGTCTGTGCAGGAGGCGGCGCAAAAACTGATGGAGATGGGGTACTCGCAGGTTGTGCCGCAAAATCCGTGGTGGCGAGAACGTCAGGCAATTGCCATCGAAGACCCGGATGGCTGGCAGGTCATCCTGCAACCGGAGCCGACAGATACTGTAGTTGCTCCAGAGTGGAAAGGCCAGTTGCAACCGACAAGAGTCCGTTTTGTCCGGCAGACTGACCAATTATCTGATCTGAAGCGTTTCTATGTTGAGGGACTGCAACTGAATATACTGGCAGAGTTTTCTGGTAACGACGGATACGATGGCCTCATTATCGGATTACCCGATGAAGCGTATCAGCAGGCGTTTGTGCATCGTGCCGGGGGAAGCCCCGGTGCGGCCCCCAGTAAAGAAAATCTGCTGGTGTTTTACACCCGCGATGCTGCTGCCGTCACACGGTTGGTGCAAAAACTGGTTGATATGGGGTGCAGACGTGTACATGCAGAAAATCCGTGGTGGGAGCGTCATCAGGCAATCACAATAGAAGACCCGGACGGCTGGCGTATTGTGCTGATGGAGAACTGAAAACAGATTCGGGTGATATATAATGCCGAAGTGGCAAAAGTACAATTTCACCTGACAGAAGATGAGCAAAAGACGTTCAAAGCTCCATGCACACCGAAGCGGCTGCACATCTTCGGCGCTTACAACTGGCGCAGTTCAAGCGTCACCTACACCACCGCCTGACGCAAAAACAGTGACACCTTCATCGACTTTCTGGAAGCGATTGTTGCTGAGTATCCGCGCCAGCAGCTTATTCTGGTGCCTTCTATCACCACAGTTGGCTCTCAGCCTCTACGAAGATCATATACGGGTGTTCCGGTTGCCGAGGTACTGCTCGTCTCTCAATCCGATTGAGCGTTTCTGGCTACACTACATGCAACTGGCAGCACACCAAACACTGCATCGACAGCCACAACCCGAACAACCATGTCAAAAGAATGACGGGACTGGCTGAAACGTACCGCCGAAGCGAGTGCTGACTGGATGCTGGTCGATGAGAATGAGCACTGGTTTTCGCAGTTCGCCCAACCGCGCCTGAATGCGTGAGGAGAGAGCTTACCAAATTCTGCCTCAAAGCCCCTTGCTTTAGCGATGGGGATGTCGAGGCGGGTGGTGTGTAGGGCTAATGTTTGAATCTGGCAGAGTCAATTCAAACTTGCCATGCCGCCACAGATCGGTTAATGTATGATTGTTGTGGCACGAGATGTAAGAATCCGGTCACGATATGTAACGAGAAACAAAGCAACAAACGGGTTGGGGCATCAACCCACGACTTAGAGGCCGTCAGACGAAAGAAGCCACGGCAGATTTCGCAACCTTGTTCGAAGTCAAGAATCCCCCGGATTTATCCGTGGGGAGTATGTCAATACACCTGATGCAGCGACAGCTTGGACGAGGTGAGAAACGCAAGGCATTAGCTTGCTCTCGAGCACTGCGTCAGAATAACGGTCAGGTCTATCTGCAAGCTGATGCCTTGCGTTTCTCACCTCGTCCAAGCTGTCGCTGCATCAGGTGTATTGACATACTCCCCACGGATAAATCCGGGGGATTCTTGACTTCG
>JBCCQC010000169.1:0-8097 GCA_039024535.1 Chloroflexota bacterium | reverse complement strand
GGTGGGCAACTTCGCTGTGCGTGCCTGTCGGAGACAGCCCTGCCGAAATAATCACAGCTTCGGGGTCTGCGGCGCGGATGGCATCACTGCATACAGCCAGCAATTCCACATAGGCGGCAGCATTCGGTTCTGTACCGCCCCATTCACGGCTGAGATTGGGTTCGTTCCACACCTGGTAGGCAGCGATACGGCCCCGGTAGCGTTCAGCAAGAGCACCACAGTACTCACCAAACAGGCCAATATCATCCGGGGGCGCATCGTGGATGTCGCTGCCGTTGTCTTCATCGCGCACAATATCCGGGTGTGTCCACAGTGGGGCATCGCTCAATCTGGCGACAATGTGCACGTCATTTGCTTCTGCAAGGCCGAGGATTTCATCGGCGCGTCCCCATAGCCATTCGCCTTCTATCGGCTGGATGTCTTCCCATGCAAAAATTTGCTTCACATAGCCGAAGTTACCCTGTCGCGCCCATGCCAGATGCACCGAATCCTGCGAGTTGTACCACAGGAACGTGTGATAGGCATACGACAGTGACGTGAACGGTGGGTCTTCTATCATATGGCCGTAGAACGGGTCGCGGGTTTGCCACAGCCACCCACCCACGCTGATGCACAGTGCAAGAGCCAGCACGCCCATACTGGCCCGCACACCATAACGGTTTATAAACTGCATACCATATCCCGATGTCTGGCTAGTTGCCGTAATACTCGTCTGTCCACTCCTGCAATGCACCGTACACCGGACGGAAGTTCCAGTCCTTACCGATGATGGAGTAGGCAACGTTATCGTTGTTGGGATCCCAGCCAGCCTGGGGGCCGTAGTTCAGGTTCCACAGTGTGGCAATCTGCACAATATCCCATTCAACCATGTTGTTAATAGCTTCAATCGTCCAGATGCGCTGTTCCTCCAGCGTGTTATCGCTGGCAAACTCGAAACCAGGGCGCGTGACGCCGAGGTCTTCCGTAGAGGCCCAGCCGAACTCGGTGACGCACAGCTTCTGGTCGCCACCGGCCTGCTTCACGCGCAGGTCATAGCCCTGTAGTGTGCTGCGGAACGCCCAGCTATGATGCGGGTTATCGAACGGGCCACGGAATGCAGCAGTGGGGTCATTGGGTACAGCGTCCCACGTAAAGCTGGGGCCGACGTTGATGCCGTTGTGGTGAGCACCCACGCAGTCAGTGTAATTCAGCATTCCACTGGCAATCATGGCATCCATGTAGTTAAAGTCGTCCCATGCGTTTACCCGGTTGTCAAGTCCAGTCGGGCTCAGCGCCCCGCTGATAACAACGATGCCGGGGTCAATGTTCTTGATCGTCTGGTAGCTCACGCGCAGCATCTCAACGTAGTCTGCCGGGCGCAGGCCCCGCACAGAAGTCCACTCACGGTCAAGGTTTTGTTCATTCCACACCTCAACAGCGTGAATCTTGCCGGGGTGACGGTTCAGCAATTCCGAGAGGAAATTCGTCCAGTCTTCATTGCTGGCTGGCGGGCCGTGCTCTGCGAGGTTCACCCCCGGCTCACGAGACCAGTCCGGAGCGGTAACAGCAGAAATGAGCACTTTGATGTCACGTTCAGCAGCAGCCTCAATGCCTTTATCCAGCGCGGCCCAGTCCCACTCACCCCGAGATGGCTCGATCACTTCCCAGCGGGCCTGGATTTTCACCCATTCCATGCCCAGCTTTTCGACTTCTCCCATCCACAGATCCATATCCGCGTCGAAGATGCTCTGTACCTGGATGCCAAGCTGGAAATCAGTATTTTCCACTGGCAGTGGTGTGGGCGGGATCGGCGTCTGCGTCGGTTCAGCAGTGGGTTCTGCCTGTACTACCAGCGGCGTTGCTGTCGCCAGCGGCTGCGACTGTGCCTGAACGACCTGCTGTGGGGTGCTGGTTGGCAGCGCCGTTACCTCTCGTGTGGGTGGGCGCGTGGGGAAGGCCTGCGTTGCCTCACTGAAGTTCACAGGCGCACTCTGGCCGCCACTGTCTGCCGCTGCAACCTGCTGGCTGGTTGTGTCGTCTTCCACCACAACACCATAAGCAGTGTAGATGGCGGCAAACGTACAGGCCCCCATCATCAGTGTGATTAATATCCAGATCAGGACGAAACTGCGTACCTGTTGTTTCGCGTTATTCTGTGTACTCATGTCTCTCTCTCAAACTAACGTGCTGCGGCCAGTGCCTGGCAAGCCGGGCAACTACCGTCCGGTCGGATAATCGCAAAACCACCCTGTGGATCGGAATTGTAGGTAGTGAAGTCCACATTCCAGACAATCATCATACGAACACGGCCACTCTGGGATGAGATGGCAGCAGCCTGTGCCAGCCATGCGGCATGTTGCTCCAGCGTGACGTTAGACGCCCAGCTAAAGTAGGACGGTAGCGGTGGGTACCCGGCATCGGTCAGGTAGCCCAGTTCCGTAATACAGATGGGCCGCTGGCCGCCGGTGACGCCCCAGTATATGTCCAGCATACCACCCAGGTAACGGGTGTAGTAGTTATCGCGCGGGTCGCCGCTGCGGGCATCCGGCGGGACGATGCCCTCGTTGTAGTGCATCCCGATGCAGTCTGTGTACTGCAGGCCACCGGCATTAACGAACTGACGCAGGAAATTATCGTCGTTGACGACCTGACCGGGGTAGGCGGCCTCTGCGCCGGTGGGGGCGGGTGCGCCACTGATGACAATGACGCTGGAGTTGGTGCCCTTGATCGAGTTGTAGGCTGCACGCATCATATCTGCATAGGCTGCGCCACTGATCTGGTCGCGCGGCCACTCACGGTCAATGTTGGGTTCGTTCCACACTTCGATGGCATCCGGGCCAAGCGCGGCTACCTGACCGAGCCACTGCGCATACCCCTGGACGTAGCCACTACCGCCAATTTGCAGGTCAGCCGGGCTGCCTACAGTGCCCAGCAGGATCTTGAAACCGCTGGCACGGGCGCTGGCAATCGCGTTCTGAGCGTCGCCGGTTCCGGCACCGGGGCCATAGCGAATCTGCACTTTCATCCACGTCATGCCCGCGCTCTGCATGGCCTGTTTTGCACGTGGGCTGCCTGCGTTGGTCACGTGACCACCATATTCGAAACCACCCGCGATACTGCCGGAGGGTGGCGGTGCAGCAGCACCAAAGTTCCCACCTGCCGGGGCAAAAGAGCTATCGGCCACTGATGCGGCAGCGGCCTGTGTAGCAGCCGCCTGTGCCTGCCGGATTGCTTCAGGATCGGGGGTTGGCGTCGGTGTAGATGTGGGCGTGGGTGTGGGTGACGGCAGCGGTGTGGGCGTGGCTGTTGGTGCGGCCAGCGCGACCTGCACCCCGCTGCGCACCAGTTCAGACTCAGCCACAACCGCAACATCCACATCATAGTCGCCCTCAGGGGCGTCTACGGTCGCTTCGATAGTCGCGTTGAGGTCTGTAGTTTCCTCAGCAGTGTATCCGTCAGGGCCAGTGATGCGCCAGCGCAATGTGAGTTCGGTGCGGGTGGGCTGGAATGGCAGCGCCAGCTTGTAGTTTGCGATGGCATTCAGCACGTTGTCAGCAAAATCGCCCTGCGTCAGGTCAGTAATGGCAACGCCACCCAGTGAAAACCCGGTCAGGCGGTTCAGGCGATAGTTCAGGGCTTCGTCAGTGGTCAGCCACACGCGGGTAATTGCATTGCCGTTCTCATCGAGGTAGTCGATGTAGGAGGTTTGTGTTGTTTCGTCAGTACCGGCTTCGGCATTAAGTCCGTCCAGCGAGAGCGTGAAGGATTCGCCAGGGATAATACTGCCGGTTTCGGTCAGGTCGCCCTCAATGACGACATCGCCAAGCGGTACCAGTGCCTCGGAATAGCCGATGGGTTCAAAGCCGCCACTGGCCTGCCGCTGTGACCGTGCCGAAACCCCTACCACAATCTTATAGCGGTTGATCTCGCCCACACTCCAGCGTAGCATAGCCTCTACCAGCCGATCTTCGCCGGGGGCGAACATGGTCGGGTCTACGCGGTCGAAGTTGATCTGCACGTAATCTGCATAGTGCCCGATGATGCGCCAGTTGTACGCGCCAGTCTCCCAGCTACCACTGGTGTTCTGCGCGGGCGGCACGACCACACCCAGCGTCATGCCGCGTGCGTCCATTGCCTCTGCCAGTTCTGCTATGAACAGGCTGTAGTTCTGGCGCTGGTCTGCCGGGATGTTGCGATAGTCAATAAAAACACCGCTGAACGCCCCGGAGAATGTCGCAATCTTCTGGACGTGTTCGCTACGCAGGGTGCTGTTGCCCACTATTGTCGTCACGGTTTCCACATCAAGCGCACGCGGGTCACTGAAGTTGCGGATGACGGGCATAATCCGGTATCCGGCGTTGTACTCGATACCAGCGGCCAGGCTACCCGTTACATCACCGCTGGCTGTCGGCTGGATGCCTGCGGGCGTCACAATAGTGGAGATATTGGCAATCTCTGGCGAGAGCACCGATGTTACGTTGACGGGTACCAGCACTGCCGGTGCCCCCGGTGAGGCCGCAGAGAACAGCGCCATACTTCCCGGGAGTGTTTCGCGCTCTACAATCAGGGTGGTGTCATCAATCGGCTGGGAGGGGACGAATGCCCACGCCTCATCTTCAGGATTCCATGCATAGGCGTCCAGCCGATCCAGATTGCTTACATCTGATGGAATGTTGATGCTGAGTGTGGTGCGCCCCGGTTTGATGCCAGTGGTGGCAAAGGTATACACAGGGCTACGCAGCGTCAGGTTGGTTGGCACGGCTGCCAGCGATGCGGCCACTTCTGGATCAGAGGCAGCCTCTGCTGCGCTGGCACTGTTGAGTGCTACGCCGAATTCCTCGCCAGTGTCTTCCGGGCTTAAAATTAGCGTCAGGGATTGATCTGGAGTGCGGGCTGCGTTGTTGGTGGCATCCAGCATGGCGAACTGTGGGCCGGTGATCCGCTCCAGCAGATTAAACGGTGGCAGCACCAGCGCTATCCCGACCAGTACCACTGCCAGCAGCAGCGTGAACAGAGACGCTACAATCGGCAGCATCAGCCCCGGCCCGTTAGACCGCCGGGGGGTGTTTGCTGTAGATCGCTTGAAAGGTTGGGGTTGGGTATCGCTCTGCTGATATTCTGATGTCATCCGTACTCCAGTATATTACGTCCATACACCCGAACCGACAGGCACAGGTGTGTTCGCTGTACCTGTAGTCACGGGTTTGCGTGCTATCGTTCCAGTTTGTGTCAGTTAGCGAGTGCTGCACAGGCCGGGCAGCTACCGTCCGGGCGTACCAGTGCATAGCCACCCATCGGATCGGCACCAAAACCGGTGAAGTCCAGGTTCCAGATGATGACCAGACGCACACGCCCACTACGACGCGCAATATCCACTGCACCATCCACCCATGCGGCCTGCTGCGCTACAGTAACATTCTGCGCCCATGCAAAACCACCGGGCAGTGGGCCGTAGCCTTCCGGCGTCAGGTAGCCCATCTCTGTAAAGCACAGGGGCACGCGCCCACCGAAGGCCCCGCTGTAGGTTTCAATCATCGGCTGGTAGTAGCGTGTGTAGTAGCCGCTGTTGCCGCGCGGGTCGCCGCTGCGGGCAGTTGGCGGCAGAATGCCCTCGTTGTAGTGGACGCCCACGCAGGCCATGAAGTTGGCAGCACCGGCTGCGTTCATCCCCTGGATAAACGGCAGGTCGTCGCAACCAGCGGGGCTACATCCACCGAAGAAGCCTGTGGGGGCTGGGGCACCGCTAACAACCATTGTGCCGGGGTTAGCCGCTTTGATAGCATTATATGACACGGCCAGCAGGTTGGTGTAATTCTGCGGGCTGATCTGCCCTGAAGGCCATTCGCGGTCAATATTCGGTTCATTCCAGATTTCGATGCCATCGGCACCCTGTGCGGCGAGGCCAGCCACAAATGCAGCATAGCGGTCATTGTAGCCGGGTTTCAGCAGGTCGGATGGTGCGCCCACCACACCCAGCAGAATGCGAAAGCCACTGCCCTTTGCGGTGTTAATCACACCGGCCACACTTTCCGGCGATTGTCCGTCAGAGTAGCGCGTCTGGACTTTGAGCCACGTCATACCGGCGCTCTGGGCATAGCCAAATGCCGCCGGGCCAAGCGACTGCACATGGGCACCATAGCCAAAACCACCCATCGGAGCAAGGCTCTGTGCAGCGGCGGCGGGTGGTACTGCCGGGGCAGCAGCAATTACTTCTTCGGCTGGTGCTTCCTCGGCTGTCATTGCTTCTGCCTGTTGAACCGGGGCTGCGTCGGCTGCCGGGGCAGCAAGGCTGAACGGATCATTCGGGCCTTTAATGGGCAGTGTGTTCAACTGTGCTTCGGACACATTCAGGAAGCTGGACGCTGCCCAGCCCACAGTGCCATCCGGCGCGATGCCGCGTACCCAGAAGTTGTTGGTGCCGTCACGGGCATCCAGGTTAAGCGCCGTGCCCGGCGCCAGTTCCGCCAGGATCAGCCAGTCGGTACCAGGGCCAGCACGAAAACGCACCGTCTCGCGTACATCCGTCACCACCCCCTGTGCCTGTGCGGTTGTGAGCGAGAGCATGAAAATTGTGACCAGCAGTGCAGAAAGTCCTGTCAATCGCTTCATCATTGTCCTTGTAAACCCCCACCTGTAATTTTCTTTCGAGCGGGCGCATTGTAGCAAAAGGCATTTCAATTGCAAAGACAGAGCAAACCTCTGTGTGTTTGACCGGAAAGTGTGTACACTGGCTCACATGTTGAGACCCTTTGCAATACAGATTGCGACGCTGACATGAGCTTTTATACGACGGTGGCCCGCTACTACGATGCGGAAAACGCCGATAAAACCGACGACATCGACTTCTACAGGGAACTGGCCGATGAGTACAGCGGCCCTATCATGGAAATTGGCTGCGGCAGTGGCCGCGTGGTGCTGCCACTCGCCCGTGAGGGGCACACAGTACATGGTATTGATAATAATGCCCCCATGCTGGAACGGGCACACAAACGGGTTGCCATGCAGCCTGACCGATACACTACCCTGACCTTACAGGAAGGCGATGTACTGACGGACGCCCTGCCCGACGAAAAATACGGCATGATTTTACTGAGCTATAATATGCTCATGCACTTTCACCAGCAAACCGCGCAGATTACCCTGCTGGAGAAGATGCGCCGCTACATTGCCGACGATGGCGTGATGGTGATTGACCTGCCCAACGCCGGGGAGATGTTCGCCACGCCGGATAGTGACGCGATCACACTGGAACGCACATTTGTTGAGCCAGAAACGGGCCACATGGTGATGCAGCAGGCCGTCAGCACACTTGACCGGTCCACACAGTTCATGCGTGTGCAGTGGATTTACGACGAAATCACCGACGACGGCACGCTCCAGCGTACAATTGCGCCGACTGTATTTCGCTACTATTTCCCTTATGAGGTGCAGCTTCTGCTACGGTTGACCGGGTTCACCGTGGAGCAGATGTTTGGCGATACAGACGGCTCCCCGTTTGAGGATGGTAGCCCCCGTATGATTGTGATGGCTGTGCCCACGCTGGACGCATAATGAATCGACTGTTCTATATGATTGCAGCGGTTTTGCTGGCCGGATGCGCGACCATCACGCCGCCCACCCCCACCCCGACCCGCGCACTCAGCGGCCCTACACTGGCCCCGACGGATCCGGCAATTCCGCGCCCACCAACGGAGTTCCCTGGTAGCTTTGAAGATACATTTGGCTCCAGTGACCCGACCGCTGCCGCGTTGCCCAATGACCTCGAACTGCCGCCGCTGGTTGTAGAGCAGGGCGCGACCAACCGTGAGGTTGCTATTACCCTCTCTGCGGAGACTGTCTCCGGGTATCTGTACACCAGCGTTGCAGAGCGTTCGCCGGGGGTGCTGCTGCTGGCTGAAGATCGCACGGTGTGGGGGACGTTGCCGTCTCTACTGGAGCAGAACGGGTTTGTGGTGCTCTCTGTGGATATGCCACAGCTTGCCGATATGCTGGAATTCAGGACGTTAATAGCGTCTTTTTCGGAGTTTGCACAGGGGGATGCCAGCCTGCTGGATGCATCACGTCTTGCTGTTATCGGGGAGCGCACCGCCGCAGATTTTGCGCTGCGCGGGTGTTCGC
>JBCCQC010000168.1:0-8104 GCA_039024535.1 Chloroflexota bacterium | reverse complement strand
AACAACTGGCCACCGCCAATCATCTGCACCGATCCATTGAGGCACTGGCTCAGACCGTTCAGGAGGTGATGAAAAATCAGAACACATTCGGGCATGCTAATCGACTGATTCTTTCACACAACTTTCGGTCAGTGGCTTAGTTCACCGCCTCAACCGCACCTTTATCACGACGTTGAAATCCAATTGACTCGTCAGCGTTTCAAAAGACGAAGGCTACAAACATCTCGATGAAATCGACTGGACCGACGAACGGTTGCAAAACGTTGTCATGGTGAAGCTCAAGAAAGTGCCCTTCCTCGTGCGACTTTTCAAGATAGTTGCCCCAAACGGCGACGTTGACCGGGTCATTACCAACTCAGATGCGCCCCTCAGCGCGGACGATGTTCAAAACGAGAATGCTGTGCGTTGGCAGGTGGAGCAGTTGCACCGCGAATTGAAACAATTGACGGGCATCGAAAAGTGCCAGTGTCGCAAGCAGCGTCCGCAGCGCAATCATATTGCCTGTTGTTATCAGGCATGGCTTGCCATTAAGGTCAAAGCCGATTGTGTTGGCAAGACGCTGTATGCTCTGGTGCATGACTTGTTATACGAATATCTCAGAGCCGAACTTCGGAATCCGCGTATTCTTGCTCTGGAGACTGCTTAGAAGCGGAAGTCCTAAAAGAGTACATCGAGTCGCACCAGAACAAACCGCCAGTTGGCGAAGATGATAACTTCAATGTCGATGAGTAGCGGGTACTCACTTCAGGCGACTTTCAGTGGATGGTACTTTCAATGTGCTTTGCAGCATGAGTGATTTCGTTACAGCAGGCTTTTGATTCTACTGAGGCGGATGTCATAACAAAGATGACTGTCCGGGAAGACTCAATACCCGCTTTAATTTCTTCCCACCAGTCTTCGCCCGCCGGGATACTCTGATGATCGACCCAGGTGGTTTTACCGTGTGCCTGTAGGGATTGATCCAGCCATGTAACGAACTCACTGTCTTCTCGTGAGTACGAAATCATGACATCACGAAATTGATACCGATCTGGCATGTTGACCCCGCTCCCGCTCGATGCCTGCAAAGGCTTGCTGACCGTTATTTTACTGCATGTTACCGATGTAATTTATAATCTACAGTAATCATATCGGATTAATAACCATTTTCGCACCGTGAGCCAGGTTTTTTTTACAATAGCATGATAGGGGCTGACTACCGTAAATATGCGCGCAGTGTGACCCGCAAAATCAGGATACAATAGGCTTGTGTGACGCAACTGCAATTTCTCGGAGGGGTATGAACAGTATATCAAAGCGCAATGCACGCATTATCACCATTGCTCTCACACTGGTAATCACAGTTGCCTTTTTGTTTGACGCCCTCAGAAATGCGGACTCGCAGCCACAGTCGATATTGCTGCGCTTTTTCGTCATTACAATTGCGCTGATTTCGGCCATCACCAACGCAGAACAGTTCATCAGTCTCGGCTATACGGTGATTCGGTTTTTTACCAACCGGGCACGCCAGATCCCACTGGCAGAACTGCGCAAAACCATTCTGGATCAGCAGGAACGGGTGTGGATTGATAACATCCTCAAGCGGACGATTGAAAACGAACCGGTGCGGGTGCCGTTTACTGTGCTGGATGACGGCTTCAAGGACTACATTCGTGAGCGCATAGCACAACGCCAGCCCCGGCAAAACACACAGAATACTGATACACCCCGCCGCTGGCGGTTGCTGGCCCCGTTTCAACCCTCAATAGAGCAGGAACCACAGATAGACCTCGACAGGCTGAGTGTTCGTGAGGTGTTTGAGTTTTCCCGGCGGCACCTGATTATTACCGGGGAGGGCGGAGCAGGGAAAACCATTGTGTTGCTCAAGCTGATGCGTGACCTGCACGCCGAGGCCACTAACGACCCATCGAAGAAAATTCCAGTGGTGTTCAACCTGGGGTCGTGGGTGGACTGGCTGGCCCTGTATGGTGATATGCCGCTGGAGGAGTGGTTCGTAAGTGAGATTGCGGACATCTTCCCGGAGGGCGTGCAGAACCGCCAGCTTACCCAGCTTGTACGCAGTCGCCTGATTATCTTCATGATTGATGGCCTTGATGAAGTACCGGAGAAGGCCCGCCGCTCGTTTATTGAAAAATTCCGGGAATTTGCCGAACAGGAAGACGCCGAACCCACACAATATGTCATTTGCTCCCGGCCAGATGCCTACCACGCCCTGCTGGATGACAGCGAATTCGCCCTGTCTGCACGGGAAATCCGCCTGCGCCGGGTAGAGCAGTCCGAAATCCTGAATTACCTGAGTGACGACAGTTATTTTGACATCCGCCGGTTTATCCTGAGCAATGACGGCGCAAAACTGCTGCCGGTTAATCGTCCGTTTGTGCTGAACGCGATTGCTGCGGGGTACCGTTACCCGCTGGATAAAGACCTTGAACGCCTGCAAACCGAACTGACTGCCGGTGATGACGTGATTGTGGATGAAGAGCTGGAACCCGTGCCCCGGCTGGTGATCCGGCGCTTTATCTTGCAGCAGTTTGCCCAGGTAGACCGCGCCACCAACGACTATGCTACCTATAACACCGAGGGCAAGATCAACCAGTACCTCGCATGGATTGCCGCACAGCTCCAGCAGGTGAGCAAAAACGAGGACGAGGAAAACTCACGAACAGAGTTCATGGTGGAGAATTTGCAGCCGGCGTGGTTGCGGCACGATGGCTGGCGCTGGGCCTACAGTATTATTTCACGTATGTTCGGGACAGTCGCTATTCTGATGGCGATTGGCTTTTTGCTTTCCAGCCCGCTGGACTACATCTATGCGGGGATTATTGCTGGTGTGTGGATGGGGATACTGGATGGGGCACTGAATTATGGCCCGCTACGCCACTTGAAGAGTTTACCCGGCAGTCGCTATAAAATGCTGTTGCCGGTGCTGATGTATTTCTCAACAGCGTTTGTACTGTCGGTACCGCTGGGGGTGTTCACTCCCTCACCAGAGGGAGATCGTATTCTGGGGGGCGTGATTTCGCTAACAGGCCTGACGATGGCGTGGTTTTTCCCGCTGTTTATTTCATTTATCTATACCACGCGGGATATTCGGCTTACGTTACAGTCAGACATCAGCCCGGTAGAACTGCTGCGCTTCGAGATCCGGGCATTTTTGCGGTTCGGGGCGGTTGGCGGGGTGGTAGTGGGCACGGTTGTCGCACTGTTTGCCCAGTTTTTGTTCCAGTCAGAAGGCGGTTCCAGCACATTGTGGCTACAGGGGGCCATAGACCGGATTCAGAGTCCGCTGGTCAATGCATTCACAATCGGGCTGATGGTCGGGTTTGTTGCAGGTGGGATCATTGCCGGGTTGCTGGGTATTCTATCGATTGTTAATGTAGACGAGCGCCTGCGCCCGAATCAGGGTATCTGGATGTCTTTGCGGAATGGGCTGCGGTTGAGCCTGATCCTGACGCTGGTGGTCGGTGTGCCGCTGGGCATCTGGCTGGCGTATTACTACAATGATGTGGCCGGGTTTGTGCGCGGGCTTAAAAATGGCCTGCTGCTTGGGGCCGTTGGGGGGCTCTGGTACGGTGGCATTGACGCAATCCACCATGCGGTGTTGCGGTTTTTGCTCTACGTGAGCGGTGCTACCCCGTGGAACTTTGCGCGGTTTTTGCGCTATGCCAGTGCGTGTAACCTGGTACGGGAGATTGGCGCGTCGTACATCTTCGGCCATGAGTACCTGCGCCTGTACTATCTGGAGGCAAAGCAGGAGAAACAGCGCACCCGTGTAGCACCGATGGTGACAGGGGCGATAGTATTTGCGCTGGTGATGGGAGCGATTGTAGTGCGACCCGCCGCTATCGCCGCTACACTGCCAATGACTGATGATGGCACGTTTATGGTAACAGGGCGTACAATTGAAGATACAATCACAACTACCAGCGTGACCGGGCTACCAGTGTGCGTACAGGAAGGCGATGAAGTAACGGTTTACTCACGCGGGAACATCCGCACTGGCAATTTCCTCGGCTACCTGTACCCGGAAGGGACAGAAGTTTCGTTGATGGGGTTGCCAATCGGGGATAGCTACGACATTATAGAGAGGCTACCCAACAACGCCCTGATATGCCGCGTGGATACACAGCGCGTGTGGCAGACGTGTGCAGAGCGCCCTGCGTGGTATGCTAATATTCTCTCTACGCGGCAGGTAACGTTCACGTCACCTGTAGAGGGTTGTATGGAGTTCCACATCAACGAAGTGGAGGCAGAAAAGCGTACCGGTGCTTACTATGTACATGTGGTGGTGAACCGAACCGTGCGCTAGCGGATTGTGTGATAAGTTCTGTATCATAATAGTCATCCTGATGGGTGAGGCATGGGAAGAATATAAGCTGCCCGTACATTGTGTCATATCGCTTGCCTGCTGATTGAGTTATTGCCCGCAGATAGCTTACAGCGTCGTTTGCCGTGGGAAAGATGCAAATTGCCTCTTTTTATATGTGCAACAAGAGATGAGAATATAGTTTGTAGATATTTTAGCAATAGCTTAACCATAGTTTTACAAAATTATAGATTTTTGCCATTAATATACATGTTGAAAACAGTACAGGGGTGTTCAATGAGTAATTCTTCCATTGCAGGGAGCGATCAGTCTGCGGCAGCGGAAAAGCGCAAACGCAAGATCTTCGCAGCGGCAGAGGGATACCTGTACCTTGCACCGACCCTTATCGTACTGACAATTTTCGTCTTCATTCCAATCATTACATCCTTCCAGATCAGCCTGACGCGCGTGGCCCCCTTCGGCGGGCGATCAATCAACGTCGGATTTGAGAACTACACACGCCTGTTCACCAGCCCGGAATACCGCGATACAGTACGCATCACGCTGTTGTTCGCGCTGTATACCGTGCCCACAGGCATTTTTTTCTCGGTTGCGCTGGCAATCCTGCTTTCCTATCCACTCAAGCGGCTAAGCTGGCTGCACCGGCTGCTTATCTTTATGCCAATCGTCATCAGCACAGCGGTCACAGGCGTACTGTTCCGCTGGATTTACCACCCGGTAGTGGGCTACCTCAATTACATACTGGAGTTTTTACCCTTTATTGAGAGCGGCCCGAACTGGCTGAACGATGCAGATGTAGCCCTCATCAGTGTGAGTATGGCGGTGGTATGGCGGCAACTTGGCTTTAACACGATCATCGCGCTGGCGGGCATCCAGAACATTGACGAGGTGTACTACGAGGCCGCAAAAGTGGACGGTGCCAGCACCTACCACCGCATCCGCCACATTATGTTACCGTTGCTCACACCTACGCTGTTTTTCCTGCTTATCATCAACGTCATTAACTCGCTGCAGGTCTTCGGGGAGATTAACATTCTCACCAGTGGGTCACAGGCTACCCGCACCATGCTCTACTCCATCTACAACAGAGCCTTTATAGGTACCCCGCAGGTGGGGCAGGCATCCGCAGAGGCGTATCTACTGTTTTTGCTGATTCTGGTGTTATCCGTTGTCCAGTTCCGCTTCCTTGGCAATAAGGTGAACTACTGATGATTGAAGATGCTCAACTCTCAACAGGTGTAAAAAGTGCTCCCACGGATGCACACAGTGCTGTCCGTGTCGAGACCGACGACGCGGGTTCTGGCCGGTGGACGAACCTGACACTACAGATTGTGCTCGTCGTACTGGGGATTTTTGTGTCGTTCCCGGTCATTCTCGCCATCCTGACCAGCTTTAAAGTACCAACGGACATCATTAACTATCCGCCCACGCTGTTCCCGGAGGTATGGACGCTTGAGAACTACGAGACGGCATGGACATCGCAGCCACTGGCTCGTTATTTCGTCAATAGCGTCGTCCAGACGGGGATTATTGTTTTGTTCCAGATTGTGTTCAGCATTCTGGCAGCCTATGCGTTTTCAATACTGGAGTTCCCCGGACGCGACCTGTTCTTCTACCTGATTCTGGGGAGCCTGATGGTACCGTTCCAGTTGACGTTCATCCCGAACTTCATCCTCATCAGTGAACTGGGCTGGGCCAATACCTATGCTGGCCTGACAGTACCGTTCCTTGCGAGTGCGTTCGGGGTATTTATGCTGCGGCAGTTCTTCCTGACGCTACCCAGAGACCTCTACGAGGCTGCGAAAATTGACGGAGCCTCTAGCTGGACGTACCTGTGGCGTGTGGTGGTGCCACTGAGCAAGGGGAGCATCAGCGCGTTTGGCATTTTTGCCTTCCTCAGCGCATGGAACCAGTATCTCTGGCCGCTGATTATCACGAATGAGCCAGAAATGCGCACGCTTCAGATCGGCATCCGCTTTTTCCTGTTTGACCAGGAACGCGGCGCAGACTGGGGTGGCATTATGGCAGCGACAGTAATTGCTCTGCTGCCTACCCTGTTGATCTTCCTTGTGGCACAGCGGCAGCTTGTGAAGGGCATCGCCACCACTGGATTAAAGGGTTAATGGTAGGGATTTGTCGCTGGCAAACCCGTGGGCGGGTCATCGACTCGCCTTTACCGAATTGACACATTGAATGGCTTTACTGCGGGTGGTTCCCGCTTAAAGTGACAGGGGGGAGGAAATTACGATCAAACCTTGTCTCAACAACCGAATTTGTTAGCTACACACACAATTTTTGGAGGCTTTACCTTGAAAAAGTTTTTTGCAGTAAGCCTGATGCTGGTACTGGCCGTCGTTGCCATCGTACCGGGCGTTAGCGCACAGGACGCCATCGAAATTCAGTTCTGGCACGCTATGGGCGGCGACCTTGGCGAAGCTGTTGACGAAATCGTTGCCAACTTCAACGCCAGCCAGGATGAAATCGTTGTAACCGCTACCTTCCAGGGTACCTACGATGACACCTACAACGCACTGCTGGCCGCTTTCGAAACCGGCACCGAGCCGAACATCGTGCAGAACTTTGACCTGGCTGCACAGACGATGTTTGACACTGGCCGTCTGGTTCCTGCACACGAACTGATGGCTGCCGATAGCTATGACAGCGAAATCTTCGTAGACGCTGTTGCCGACTACTACTCCGACGAAATCGGTATCGTTGCGATGGCTTTCAATAGCTCTACGCCAATTGTTTACTACAACATAGATATGCTGGCTGAGATGGGCATCACAGAAGTACCGCTTGAGTGGAGCTTCTCCGATTTCCTCGCTACCTGTGACGCCATCCAGGAGGCTGGCACCGAGTTCTGCGTGGCACTGGGTCAGGTAGGCTGGTATTACGAGCAGATCCTTGCTAACAGCGGCGGCCTGTACTTCAACAATGACAATGGCCGTACCGCTCGTGCTACCGAAGTTCTGTTTAACCAGGGCCAGGGCGTAGAGGTATTTGAGTTCCTTACAGGCCTGTACGTTAACGGCTACGCGCCGAACCTGGGTAACACATGGACAGACACAGACGCTGCTTTCTTCGCAGGCCAGACGGCGATGCTGTTCGACTCCACCGCTGGCGCACCGGGCATCCAGGAATCTGCCGATTTCACTGTGGGCACTACCTACATTCCGCACAGCGACAGCAGCGAGCGTAACGGCGTTGTTATCGGTGGCGCCGCACTGTGGCTCATCGACAGCGAAGATGAAGCACTCAACGCTGCAAGCTGGGAGTTTATGAAGTTTGTTGCAGAGCAGGATGCACAGATCGGCTGGCACACCGCAACCGGCTACTTCCCGGTACGCGAAGACCTGAGCGACAACGGCGAACTGCTGGAGTTCTGGGAGACAAACCAGAACCTGCGTACTGCGATCGAGCAGCTTGCAACCACCAGCACCACCCTGGAAGATGGCTCCCCGAACTATGCCGTCCTCGGCGGTCGTGCAGGCCCCTTCCCGGCAATCCGCCAGATCATTGTTGACGCCTACAGCGACGTACTGGACGACGGCATGACCGCACAGGAAGCACTGGACGCGGCTGCTGAGCGTGCGAACCAGGAACTGGCTGACTACAACGCATTTTTTGAGTAAACCGACGACTTCGGTTTGCCGGTAGCGTAACAGCTTTCGGGGGTATGTGGCTTGCTGCGTGCCCCCATTTTATTTTGAACTTAGCACCTGTTGTAAGGTCGGTAGCGGCTGAACGAAGCCCCTACCAGAGCCAATATAATTT
>JBCCQC010000167.1:0-8145 GCA_039024535.1 Chloroflexota bacterium | reverse complement strand
GAGGGATTTCGAGGCCCACGCCCTTTTATGATCTGATATGGTTCGCCATAGTGATCGCCTGCCCAGACCATCACTGCCACGGAATTGTATGCCTCGACTACCAGATCACTTTCATCGTCACCATTCAAGTCAATGAACCTAACATCAGGGTGCCACAGCGACCAGTTAAGGTCGCGTCCGGCAAAATAATCGAGATAGTCTTTTACTGATCCAGACATAACAAACGCAATGTCAGAAATGGACATCAGCAGCAAGAAAAAAGGACTGAATGATGTGCGGTTTACGACGTAATCTCACAATAGACCGCCGGAGTTGAAGCCGGAGGTCATTAAGCGTCTGGCAACACACATTCGCCAATTCAACGTGCTTGAGATAGTTCCATACGCCTTCATCTGGATTGAGATCAGGGGCGTAAGCAGGCAACCGTTCAAGATGCAGACGTTTGGCTGCGCCTGCGGTGAGAAAGGCTTTCACGGTTCGGCTCCGATGAGCAGGCAAGCCATCCCAAATCAGCAGCAACTTGCCGTCGATATGGTTGAGCAGATGCCTGAGAAATCGCACGATGCTGGCGCCGTCAAATGCCTTCGTTTGTGTCCATGTGAATAAGCGTCCGTCAGGTGTGACGGCACTGATGACCGACAAGTGCTCATAGCGGCATGGTGTTTTGAGAATCGGTGTCTGTCCACCTGGGGCATACGTGCGCACAGCGCCAAGAAGCAGGTAAAACCCCGCCTCATCCACGAAAACCACCGTCCGCCCCTCAGCTTTCGCTTTTTTTGAGCCGCTCAACACCCGCCGTGCGCCATTGTTCGATAGCGGCCTCATCCCGTTGGGCGGCCCGCTGTTGCGGTTTCTGATACGTCCAACCCATCTGCTTCAACAGCCGTCCCACATGTGTTGGTGTGTATCGTACACCAAACGTCTGATAAATGGCTTCTGCTACACGCGGACGATTCCACACATCCCCTCGAAAACCATAGGCTTCTGCACCCTGTTCCAATAAACCCGGCAACTGTGCCAATTGATCGTCTGTGAGCCGTTTCTTTGGGCCGCCCCCTGGACGACGTTTGAGACCCGATAGTCCTTCGGCTTTTGCACGCTTTAGCCATCGACTGACTGAACTGTTTGCCACCCCCAGTGCTTCGGCGATGTCGCTTTGTTTCCAGCCTTGCTGATACAGTTCCCACGCACGGATGCGTCGCCCTTCTTTCCAGTTCACTGCTTTTATATCATTCATGCTTAGACTTTAACTCATCTTATGGCTGTGCAAAAGTCATGTCTGTCTCAGTAAGTCTTCGCGGTGTGGCACACGGTCGGTCAGCATCGGGGCGCTGTCCTGCGCGGAGGCTGGTACTGGCAATAGAAACAGTATCAGAAAAAGCAGTAGAAAGTATTTCATGTGGCCCTCAACAACATATACTCAGGTACAGCTATTATGACGTGCTGGTGCGGTGCTGTCAGCTACCGTTTCACCGACGCGCCACAATCACATCGCGCTCTTTGATCACCCGATCCACGCGGTGTGCCAGTTGATTGTAGGGCGGGTCGTTCAGCACTCTGAAATCGCTGATCGCCTCCACCAGATCGACCATTTCCACACGGGAGAAGCGTGTCGCATTCCACGAGAACGCCATTGCACCGCCATCGGCCAGTACCTCCGCCCACGCCGGGAGCGCATCCAGCAGCACCTCTCCCCACGATTCGCCGTGCTGAATACCGTAGGGCAGGTCAGTGACGATAAGCTGGGGGCGCTTCAGTCCGGTGATAAACTGCTGCACATCGGCGGTTTCCCCACGCCCGATAGAACAGCGCAGCGATTGATCCAGCGTGATGAACCAGCGTTTCCCGACCCCCTTCAGCTTGTCCTCGCGGAACTTCGCCGCAATTTTTGCCTCGCGCATGTACTGCTTGACAAACCCGACGGTGCCCTCAACCACTTTGCGGTCGTTTTCGACTCCGGCCACATCCGCGCCGAGAACCAGCCCCACAAACAGCGTCGTGCCACCCCCACACAGCGGATCCAGCAGCGTGAGTTTGTTCCACGGCGTATCCTGGAAGTCGCTGCTGTAGCGGGCGATATTGCACATAAACTGCGTGAATAGTTCGTTGGTCTTGCCCCGGTAACGGCGCGTCGTAATCAGGTCGGGTGGCAGATAGGTGGTTGTGTCCACGTCGAGCGGTTTCAGGAACGGCCCGGTTTCATCCCCGATGCTGTCAAAATACTGGAAGTACGCATCGGTCATCGCCATGTTCGCCAGTGAACGCAGTGTGGACTCATCCGGCGTTTCATCCATGTCGAACTTGAGATAGGTTTGCGTGCCGAGGCCAACAAACTCAAGTTCGTCGGTCATTCGGTCGCCAATGTTGCTCAACAGCAGTTCGAACGGGGCAAGATCTGTCACCAGTTCGGTGTACTGGGTGCTGCGCTGTGGGGCAATCTGGGCCACGATGGTGGTCATATTGTCTGCTCTCTATTCCTGATTCATTACGGTCTGTGCGGCGTCCAGCGCAAGTTTCGGGAAGTAACTCGTATTCCACAGCCCGAACCGCTCACAGTTTTCACACACCGTTGCCGGATGGTCGAACGCTTCAACAATATTCCATCCCAGCAGACGATTGTTTTCTGCGGCCAGCAGCGCATCGAAAAGCCGATCACGCTGGCCGGGTTCGTCGCCGCTTGTTGTGGGATACCCTACCCCGGTGAGGAATAACGGCTTATCGGTTTGCGTGCGCAGCAACGCGATTTGCTGGCGCAGATCATCTACAGTGCCATAGTGCTGGAGACTCACAAAATCCACAAATGGTGCAGTCGCCACAGAGTCTTCCCGCCAGCCAGCGGTCATCAACTGCTGTGGCGCGTTCTGCCGCACCACCTGCGCGGTTTGCGTCAGCCATGCAATCACCGCCTCTCGCTCAAAAGCCCCCCCGGTGTAATCACGGTCGCCACTGTCCCGTAAATCCCACACCATAATACCCGGCGCATCTGCATAGCGTTGGGTGATAAACACAGTTTGCGCCCGGGTATGCCCCGGACTGCTGTACAGCGGAAAGTCGGTCAGGTCGGGGGCGTGGTGCAGCACCAGAACTACACGCATTTCCCGGTTGATAGCAACTTCCAGAACCGTATCCAGCCGCGCAAACGCCTCCGGCACGGGCACGGCGCCATTGCCGGGGCACTGGAATAGCACATCGTAAATCAGGTTAATCCGCACAGTGTTAAACCCGGCCTCTGCGATTAACACCAGTTCGGTTTCTATAGCGGCTGTCGTAACCTCACTCAAGAAGCGTCTTCCCGGAGCGTCACGCGGCTCGTATTGCACGCTGCGCACGGTAAAAGGCTGCCCGTCCAGTGTCAGTTGATTGTCCAGCAGAATTACGCGGCTCACCTGCTGCGGTACATAGGCAGGCGTATTATCACGCGCCATCCGAACTGTATCGTCGTCGCAGGTATCCAGCGGCGCATTCTGCACAGCGTTATTGCCGAGACGTTGCAGGGCTTCTCGTGCTCTGGAGTCGGTTTCAGTGTAGGTCAGCGCCCGCAGGTAATAGCTTTCGGCCTCGCGTGTGCGGCCAGCTTCCAGCAGTTGCTCGGCATGGCTGGTATGGGCGTTGTACAGGGCCGCGCCGGTATCCTGAATATCTGCGCAGGTAGCCCCGCGCCCATCCAGGATCAGCAGCGCCTCAATGTGTAGCAGCAGGTCTGACTCGCTGCTGCTCTGAATAGTCTCGCACAACAACTCAACACTCGCCTCTGCCAGAGACGGTACTGCTGTCACAGCCTGCAAATCTGACTGTACCGGAGGGCCAGACGCACACCCCACACACAGCAGCAAAAGCCATATATATCTCATCGCGCTGACTGCATCATACTCACCACCACACCCTGACGGTCTACCGGCAGCACCCACGTCTGCGCGGAGATGTCTTCGGCGGCAAAGGCACTGCGCATGGCGTCGGCCACGCTGTGCGGATCATCTTCTGCAAATGCGATCATCGTTGGGCCACCTCCGCAGATACTTACAGCGGCTGCTCCGGCCTGTTTCGCGGCTGCGACCACCTCATTAAAGGCTGTCAGATTACGAGCTATATTTGGCGCGTGAACCCGATCATCTATCAGTGCGGCCAGTGCGTGGTAATCCATCTCCCGGAAGGCTTCAATCACCAGCGGCAGCCGTTCCAGATTGTGTTTTGCGTCGTCATAGCTCACGTTTCTGGGTGGTGTGCGGTGCCGGTAGCGTTTGATCTGTGGCATGACCAGCACCACTCGTGTTTGCACCGGCGCAAGCTGACGGAAAAACACCTCATCACCGTGTAACACTGCCGCTGCCAGCCCGCCCAGCATCACGGCTGCCGCCTCTGCCGCGTCCCCGCACGTCTGCGCGGCGATGCGCAGCATGGCCGCGCGTGGCATTTGCACATTCATCAGGTTAACCGCGCCCAGCACACCGGCCACGGCAAAGGCCGCCTCTGCGCCGATGCCCCTGCCAACCGGAATATTATTGTCCATCTGGATGTTGATGCCCTGCGGCGCACGCTCCAGGTGCTGGAATACACGGCTGGCCGCCAGCACCGCCGGGTGTTCCAGTGGTGCAAAGGCATCAGCATCCACACCGCTGCTCTCTACACTCAGGGCTGTGTCCTCGCGGGGGCTGAACGTAACGGTTGCGTTCAGTTGCAGGGCCAGCGCCATCCCCCCCATCCCCGGCCCGAAGTTCGTAATCGGTGCGGGAACCGTCATTTTGATGCGTTGCACGGCTATTCCCTCTGTGCTGTGGGTAGCACAAACGTGAACGTGCTGCCATCACCCAGTGTACTGGCCGCCCACATATCGCCGCCGTGCCGCTCGACGATCGTGCGGGCAATCGTCAGTCCCAGTCCTCCACCGGACGTTTCGCGCACGCGCTCATCACGTGAGCGATACATACGGTCAAATACCTGTTCCAGTTCGTCATCGCTAATGCCTATGCCCTGGTCGGCAACACTGCAAAAGACCTCCTCGTCATCACTCCATGCATGGATAATCACGGGCTGTCCCTCATCGGAGTAGATAATGGCGTTGTGCAGCAGGTTATACACTGCAATATGCATTCGTTCCGGGTCGCCCATTATCAGTGGCATTGGCCTTTGCACAGAAATAAGAATCGTGATCCTGTGGCTGAGCGCAGTCGCGCCCAGTTCTTTTACTGCGTTGTTGATTGTGTCGTTCATCTGCACCGGGCGATGCGCCAGCGGCATCCCGGCCTCAATCCATGCCAGATCGACCAGTGGTTTCGCCATATCGTGAATTTTGGCGGCTGTTTGCCGAATGCGCGTAATGTATTTTTCCTGCTGTGGGCTGAGGTCGCCAAATTTTGAGATGAGTTCGGCAAAGCCACCGATAGCCGATAGCGGGTTGCGCAGGTCATGGGAGATTGTCTTTGCGAGGGCCTCTCGCCTGGAGTCCAGTTCGCGCTTTTCTGTGATGTCCTGAATAATCACAATTCGGCTGTCGTCTTCCATCACCTTTGTAATGCCATAACCAAACCGCTGCCGTGGCAGTCGCAGGTTCGCGCTGTAGTCGCCACCGCGTGTAAACAGCGGGGTGATGGCCGGGTTATGCCGAAAGACATCTGTTGCCACCCGATCTCTCACTTCATCAACCGTTATGCCCAGCATTGCTGCTGCTGCCGGGTTGATCTGCTGGATGGTGCCATCTGTGTCTGTGATGATGATCCCATCGGAGGTTGTCTGGAACACCTGCTCATACATCTGAGCGGTTCGCTGTACATTCACCATCACTCAGTTGCCCGTTTCATCCTCAATACCAAGCTCAATCTTCTCGGATGGTGCAGCACCTCAGGGCACACTCATCGTTAACCGGAGGGGTTGCGCATCACCCACGCCAAGTATACTGCAATCGGGGCTTTGCTGGCACGCCCTTAACACCCCAGTTGCCATGTGCTCGTGTCTTCTTCGAAGCAGAAGGCCTCGCTGTTCAGGCTCATCAACCTGTGGGAGCCGGGGCCAGTTACAAAACGCCCGTTGCGTATTGTGCCGCCGGGTGTGTATTCATATTCGCTGATGTAGCCGAACTCCGGTGTGACGGCCCATCCCAGTGAGTCGCGTATTTCTGGATTGTCTCGCCATAGCTTACCGAAACCGCGTTCCGGCTGGATTAGTCCTTCTGGTGCAGTGATGGATGGATCGGTTTCAGGGTCGCCCTCTACGAAGGTGTCCTCGTAGCGCAGCCATGTTCCCCGGCCTTCCTCGTCAATCACCATAACCCAGATCTGCGATACAGGTTGTACCCAGAACATGCGGCCATTCTCAAAAACCTGCTCGGCTACCTGTACCTGTGCGACGGTTTCTGTCGGGAAGAGGTCAGCCGTTGCTGATGGGCCGGGTACAGCGGTCGGGATGATAGCTGTAGGGGCAACTCTGGTGGCGGTTGGCTGCTGTGGGGCAAGGGTATCTGATTGTGTGGGGATGGCGCTGCTGGTCACTTCCGGCGTGGATGTAACGACGACATAGACAACAGTAGCCGGGGAGGGCTGGCAAGCCGCCACCAGTAAAACCAATCCCCAACTGATCCACAACCAACGGTGCATACTGTTCTCCACACATGACGAAAGATTAAGACAGCCAGATAATGACCCGCATGATTGTAGCAAAGGGACGGGGAGTTTCAAGCGATGTGGTGTGAAATCATGGACTAATGGGGCAAATGCGGCACCGCTGAGAGGGCTTTGCGTTTTCTTTTTACCTTCAGATCGGATTGCACCCATCAACTGGTTCCCGCGAGCCGTGCCATGCGGTACAATCCCGCTTCGTTATGAGTGACACAGGGTTGTGTAAGTGAATCAATACCGCTGGATACCATTTGATTTGATATTTTTTGACTGTGATAGCACCCTTTCCACTATCGAGGGCATTGACGAACTCGCTAAACTCGCGGGGAAAGAAGATGAAATTGCGGAGCTGACGAACAAGGCGATGGACGGCGAACTTGACCTGAAAGATGTTTATGGCGAACGCCTGAAAGCCATCCAACCGACGAAAGCACAGCTCAAGCGCGTGGAAGAACGCTACTGGGAAACCACCGTCCCGGATGCGGGTGCTGTAATTGATGCGCTGTTGTATCTGGGCAAGCGTGTGTTCGTCATCAGCGGTGGGCTGGCTGAACCGGTACGCGGCTTTGCGCGGCGGCTGGGCGTGCCGCCAGAACGTGTGCGGGCGGTAGAACTGGAGTTTAACGAACTGAGCGGCGAGTGGTGGCGTTACCATGACCCGGCGCAGCTTTCTGGCCAGAAGTTTATGGACTACTACGAAGGGCCGCTCACGGTTTCCAGTGGGAAGCCGAAAGTGGTCGAAGAACTGGCGGATGGGCTGTTCGGGCGGCGGCTTTTTGTGGGTGATGGGGCCTCTGACCTTGCCACACAGGAAAACGTGGATCTGTTTGTGGGGTTCGGGGGCGTGGTTGCGCGGGAAAACGTGCGCATTGCTGCTGCGGCGTGGCTCTCTGCAAAAACGCTGGCCCCGATACTGCCACTGGCTGCCGGCCCGAACGGTTATGCGCGTTGCGTGGGTACGCCGCACCAGAAAGCCTTTGACAAGGGCATTTCGCTGGCCCGTACTACTTTATTTGAGCTGCGCGACGACGACACGCGCCGCGCCTACGAGGAGGCATTCTCTCTACTATGACCGATTACACCTGTCCGCCGAAAGCGATTGTATTTGATATGGACGGCTTGCTGGTTGATTCTGAGCGGCTGTGGAAAGTGGCGGAAACCGCACTGCTGGAAGTGCGTGGCAAAGCCTACAGCGACGAAAAGCACGCACCGTTCATCGGGATGGGCATGGCACAGTTTTTGCCGAACATCAAGCGCGTGTATGAACTGGAAGATGACGTTGCCACACTGGAAACCGAACTCATTGAGCGCATCACTGGCATTGTCGCCACAGATACCGTTCCGCAGCCGGGAGCCTATGAAATTGTAGACTGGGTGATCGAACACAAGATTCCACACGGTATTGCGTCCAGTTCACCGCTCAGTCTGATTGATGCGACCATTGGTAGCCAGGAAAAGTGGGCCGGTGGCTTTACCGTGCGGGCCTCCGCAGAGGAAGTACCCGAAGGTAAACCCGCCCCGGATGTGTATCTGCTGG
>JBCCQC010000166.1:0-8160 GCA_039024535.1 Chloroflexota bacterium | reverse complement strand
GGTCTAGGAACTTATGCGCTCATCACGATTGAAGAGGCGCATAAGTTCCTAGACCCGAAAATTGCGTCGCAGACGATTTTTGGCGAGATTGCGCGAGAACTGCGCAAGTATAAGGTGACGCTGTTGATTGTGGATCAGCGGCCAAGCGGTATTGACGAGGAAGTGATGAGCCAGATTGGTACGCGGGTGACAGCCCTGCTGGATAATGAGCGCGACATCAACGCGGTGCTGACGGGCATCAGCGGAGCGCAGAGTTTGCGACAGGTGCTGGCACGGCTGGATACCAAACAACAGGCGATTATTATGGGGCACGCGGTGCCGATGCCGGTAGTGGTGAAGACGCGCACTTACGATCAGGTGTTTTATGATGCTGTGACGGGGCAGCGCAATGGCCGGGGAACGTTAACGGCGAATGGTGATTCCGCAGAGCCAGCACAGAAAGACTACAGCAAACGCAAGGATCGGCGGCTACGTTAACAGGATTTCAATAGCTGTAACAGAATAACAACCTGTGCGACAAACCTGTAACGCTTAGAATGGAGGTGGGCCGGTAGATCGCGGAGAGTGTAATCATGTTTGCTGCAAACAACTTTCGTCTGGATGAAATCATCAAGCTGAGCGAAGAAATGCTGGCCGGGGACTTCAACAGAGAAGAAAAAAAACTGCTGGAGGTTGTCTATCGTAATGCGTTGGAACTCCGGACGCAAAACCTGCCAGCAATGAACATGATCGGCCTCTCTGCGAAAAGCCATGACCTGCGCCAGCCGATCACGGCGGTGGTGGGGTACAGCGCCCTGCTGAACAGCCCCAAACTATCCGGCCATGATGACCTTGACGAAGCACAGCTAAAGCGTATCTACCGTCTGAATGATCTATCGCGGCACTTTCACTGGCATCTGGATAATCTCATTCTGTTTTCTAATTTTGTCGTTCGTCCGAAGTCCAGGCGAACGCATGACAGTGGGATGCTGGACATCCGTGGGTATTTGCTATCTGAGGCGGAGAACTATGTTTGTCGGAAAGTCATTCGTGAGTTGTCTGTGCCGGATAAGATTCCATTTGTGTATGCCAATGATGCCAATACCAAATTGATGATCCGGGGGTTGTTTGCAGCGGCGATGGATCTTGGTGAAAAGGCTGACCTGCGTTTGAATGCGTACACTGTGATGAAGGTGGTGCGGGCACGCATGGGCTGCATCGGGCAGGCAGAGCGTTACCCGGACGTAATGAAGATGCTGAAGACGAAGAAAATCAGCGGAGACACGGGTGTTGATACCACTCACACGGCGATAGCCACGCTGAGTCATGTGCAGCTTACGTCGATGCTGGAACTGGGATTGTATGTTGCTACAAATATAGCGGCAGAGCAGGGTGGGCGCATCAAGGTAGAAAAAGACGATAACGATCTGGTATTCACGTTAACTATGCCTACCCTCGCGCCTGTGGTTTAGCTTGCGACCGGGCAGGGGTTTCGGGGTCGCTGGTTTCGGGGGCAGGGTTATCTTGTTCTAACATAGTGAAACTTTACCCCGTGGCAGATTTGAGGAATGGCCCCACGGTTTTTGTGAACTGTTCCCATTGTTCATCGTGAACGGGATGCCCGGTGTCTTTAAACATGACCAGACGGGCATTCGGCGTGGCATCGACAAAGTGCTGGCCGTATTTCTCCGGGTTCAGTGTGTCTTTATCACCCAGCATGAGCAGCACCGGGCAGGTGATGTGCGGGGCCATGCTCAGGCTTACATCGCCGCCCCGGTCAATCATATGTACTACAGCGCTGATCCAGTCTGCTACAAATGCCTTTGCGTTGATGATCTCATGGCGTGCCATCAGTTCGGGGTCATTGCTGAGGAATGTGGCCGGGGCACTGCGCTGCGCTGCTGGACGCATTTCCGGGCCAAAATAGCCCACACTGCCCCACGTTGTTGCGGATAAAAAGCGTTCCGGTTGTTTGCCTGCACAGATGAGGGCTACCTCGCCGCCATCGGAATAGCCGATGATGTGGGCTTTCTCAATGTTGAGTGCATCTATGAGTGCCAGCACGTCGTCGGCATCGCGGTCGTAAAAATCGTTGGGGAAGTCACGCTGTGGTGGGCGTGACTGGCCGTAGCCGCGTAATGTTGGGCCGATGACGCGATAGGATTCACTTAACCAGTCGATCACATTGCCGAGGTCTGTACGGGCTGTGCCCAGCCAGCCGTGGATAGCGATGACGGGTGTGCCATCGCCTGCGTCTTCGTAGTGCAGGCGCACGCCAGTGGAAAGATCTGCGAAGGGCATGAGATTAACTCCTATTCAGGCAATAAAGCCGAGCAGCATCCGGTAGGCAAAAAAGAATACCAGCCCTGCGCCGATTGTCAGCAGTAAGTTTTTGCTGCGCCAGCTTACCAGCGCAGCAACGATCCCGGCAACAAGATACGAATTGGTATAGCTGATCACAAACACCTCATCACGAAACAGCATGTAGGGCACGATGATGGCTGTGAGCACCGCGACGGGCACATAACGCAGCGCACGAATGACGCCATCGGAGAGTTGCATACGCCCGACAAGGGCCAGCGAGGGGTAGCGCACGCCGAATGTTACAGCAGTCATGCCGAGAATGAGCCAGAGTTCTTCCATTACTATTCGCCTCCTGCGTCGGTTATGGGTGTGTTGGACTGTAGACGGTTATTTTCGTTGCGGCGTGTGTATTCTTCGGCAAGGTACCCGGCGGCAATTGCCAGCACAGACGCCACCAGCAACCCGAGGTTGTTATCCAGCCCGTTAAAAGCCACACCCGCAACCCCTGCGACAACTGCACACACAACCATCGGGCGGTTGACCAGCAGCGGCACCACAATGCCAGTAAATGTCACAATCATGGCAAAGTCGAGACCCCACTGGGCGGCGTTTTCGAACCGGCTGCCGAACAACACCCCCACCAGCGTCCAGAAGTTCCAGTTGACGTACATGAGGATGGAGCTACCGAAGTGATACCACTCCATGTTGGGCTGTGGCTCTTTGCTTTTTGACCAGTTCCCGACCACGGTAGCGTAGGTTTCGTCTGTGAGCCAGAAGCCAAGTGGCAGTAGCCACCGCTGTGTGAGATGCTTCATGTATGGCGCGAGTGACGCTCCGTAGAGCGCGTGGCGTACATTGACAATGAACGTGGTCAGGACGATCACACCGATGCCGGTACCCTGTGCCAGCAGTGTTGCACCGATGAATTGTGCGCTCCCGGCGAAAACGAACAGGGAAAATCCCATTGCCCCCCAGAAGCTGAGGCCGGCTTCTGTTACGGCAAACGCGCCAAAAATAATGCCAAATGGGGTTGCGCCCACGACCATCGGAATGGTGTCCCGCATACCGGCAACGAATGATGTACGGCGTGTCGTAAAAAAACTGTCTGTCATCGGTGCTCCTGAATAATTTTTAGGTGCTGCTGATGTATTCGCCCGGTGTGATGCCCACCACACGCTTGAACCGCCGCGTAAGATGGCTCTGGTCGGTGAAGCCGAGATTGAGCGCCACATCCGCAATAGGTTGGCCGGCAGCCAGCATAGCTTTCGCCCGTACAATCCGTACATGGTTGCGGTAGGTGTGGGGCGGCATGCCCAGTGTTTTGCGGAAGACGCGCAGCAGGTGATAGGGGCTTAAACTCACACGGGCGGCGAGTTCATCCAGCGAGGTGTTTTCTGCAATGTGTGCTTCCAGATAGTCCCGGACGATGTGGACGGCCTGTTTTTCGTCGCCGATGCGCAGCGGATTGGCCCGGTTGCTGGCATGGCGCAGGATCATGGTGCCGAAGACATCGCGCATCACGGATTGGCGTTGTAGCGACGAGTGTGAATATTGGAGGATGTGATGTAAAAAGCGCAGTCGGTTCGCCAGATCATCATCCCACATCACCGGCTCCGGGAAGTGGGGCGTATGCCATTTTTCCCCGGTCAGTTCCTCAGCAATCTGTCGCATGACGATAATACCCGGGTAGAACACGCGATACTGCCAGCCGCTATCGGCTTCTGCTGCGCCCGTGTGAATTTCATTCGGATTGATGGCGAAAATGCTGCCCGCCGGTGCAACGACGTGTTTGTTCCCACGATAGTAAAACCACTCTGCGCCCCGCTCTACCAGCCCCAGCGCATAGCCATCGTGAACGTGACGGTCAAAGGTGTGGGTGATGTAACGGGCGTGCAGCAGTTCCATTTCGGCAATGTCGTCTGCTCGCCAGAAGTATGCTTGTTCGTGTTGGGTCAATCCAGTCATGCAGAAAAGTCTAGCTCAGGTAGCAATAGGTGTCTTGTACAAAATTGCGCTCTTATTTTGCCAGTAGACCACAGGCTGGATTATTGCGATAGCTCCATCGGGCCATGCCGGGCCAGTGACGATTTGTTTGCGCTATTCCGAGGATGCTTTGAGGTCTCCACTCAGCCACGGCATCCCGTAGCCAATGGCGAGATGTCCGGCCTCGGCCAGTGCTCTGCCGAGTTCGTCTGTGTTGTTGAAGTGCCACCAGTGGTTCGGAGAGGGCAGAATCGGCACGCCAAAGTCATTCACTACCAGTTCACTGAGTGTTTTGCGGGCGAAATCCGGGTGCTGGCTGCGGGCCTGTGCATTGGGCTGGTCTGTGCGGACGAGGCTCACGCGGAAGCGGGATTTAATGTTGCCGCTCCACTCTGTAGTGGGCAGATAGAGAAATTGAAACTCGATGAATCCGTACAGCCCGTTCTCATACGTGGCCCGATAGCGAAACAATCCCCCGGCCTGCTTGACGGGTGAGTCTTCCATGGTGTAACCTGCTGCCTCGAATGCCTGCCCTACTACAGTTGCGAGGATTGTACGAAAGTGGTCGGTGGCTGTCTTTTTTTCGCTGTTGCTATTCATTTTCCGGCTCTTTTCCTCCTATGAATGGGGCCAGTATGCCTATGCCGTCTTCGTGCAGCATTTTTGCCAGAATGCGCGATGTGTTCCACGCGTCACTATCGCCGCGATGGTGACGCCCCTCCAGTGTAATCTTTTGATCTTTGAGGGCATTTACCAGTCCGCGCCGCTTGCCTTTGTTGCGCATGTCGGCATAAAGCTGCTTCAGGTCAAAGTAGCGGTCATCCCCGCCGAAGGGGTGTGTTACCTTAAATTCGCTGGCCTCCCATTGCATCATGCGGCGGTCGTAGTCGCCCCAGCTCGTCCACAGGTGATTGTGTGTGTCGTAGTTGCGTACGAGTATTTCGGCAGCTTTTTCAAATGTCACGCCATCGTCCACCTGCTGCTGCGTGAGCGATGTGAGGCGGGTGCAGAACTCACTGACGGTCGAAAGTGTGGGTTTTACCAGGATGGACATTTTGCGATCTGGTTGCAGCGTGTCCAGATCCAGTATACACACGCCAATTTCGATGATTTCGTTGGTTTGATCTGGCGGTCGGCGGTTGTTACGCCAGCAGGTGGCCTCCAGGTCAATGACGATGATGTAGTCGCGTTTCAGGCTCACTGGCTTACACTTTCAACAGTCTCTCTACGTCTTCTGGCGAGGTCACGGGCATCTGACAGGCGAAATTCTCGCACACATACACGGTGGGTTGCCCGCTGCGCATGGTGCGGTAGTTCATCAGTGGGATGTTGGTTTCGCCGTCTACGTTCTGTGGGGACAGGGCCGTGATGACGTTCGGGCGGTACGGGGTGCGGATAATGTTCAGCAGGGTTTGTGTGGCCTCTGCGGACGGTTCGCCCACCACGGCGACTTCTTTCATGCCCGTAATCATCATGTCCGCAGCGTTTAGCGACTGTGCAAAGGCCAGTGGGTACTGGCGCATGGCGCTGGCGAGTGTGCGTATCACACTGCGTGCTGCTTCCTCGTAGCGGGTATCGCCGGTGTAGGCTGCCAGCCGTACCAGTTGCTTTGCCATCATGCCATTGCCGGATGGTGTGGCGTTGTCCTGTAGATTTCTTGGGCGCACGACCAGTTCTTCGTGATCGTTGCTGGTATCAAAAAAGCCTGCGCCATCTTCTGCACGGAAGTGCTCCAGTACAATATTTGCGAAGTTGCGGGCGTGGTTGAACCACTTTTCATCGAATGTGGTCTGGTACAGTTCCAGCATGGCGTCAATGACGTTGGCGTAGTCTTCCAGATAGGCGTTCAGTTTGCTTTCACCGTTTTTAGAGGTGCGGTATAGGCGGCCTTCCCCGGTTGTCATGGTGGACGTGAGGAACTCGCCACAGCGTACAGCCGCAGCACGATAATCGTCACGATCCATGATACGGGCGGCTTCTGCGAGGCTTGCCAGCATCATGCCGTTCCAGCTTGCCAGCACTTTATCGTCCAGCCCCGGCGCAATGCGCTGTGTGCGGTGGGCATAGAGTTTGCCCTTGATCGCCTCGATTTTTTCGTGGAGCGTGTTTACGTCCATGTCCAGTTCATCAGCGACGACATCAGCATCACGCGGCACATTGAGGATGTTGTGGCCCTCGAAGTTGCCGCCCTCGGTTACGCCGTAGTAGGCGATGGCCGTTTCTGCGTCATCACCCAGAATGGACTCAATTTCGGCCTTGCTCCAGACGAAGAACTTACCCTCTTCGCCTTCGCTGTCGGCATCGGTTGCGCTGTAGAAGCCGCCTTCGGGGGCGGTCATCTCGCGCAGGATGTAGTCGTAGGTTTCGGTGGCAATGTGCTGGTAGTATGCGTTGCCAGTTACCTGCCACGCGTGGAGGTACGCCCGGCTGAGTTGTGCGTTATCGTAGAGCATTTTTTCGAAGTGGGGGACGAGCCACACGTCGTCCACGCTGTAGCGGGCAAAGCCGCCGCCGATCTGGTCGTACATGCCGCCACGCGCCATTTTCGTCAGTGTGGTGTTGATGACATCCAGCAGGGCTTCCTCGCCGGTGCGATGGTAGCTGCGCAGTAGAAACTCAATCGTCATGGGCTGCGGGAACTTTGGAGCGCCGCCAAAACCACCGTTTACCATGTCTGCGCCCTGCGCAACCGCACGCATTGCTGCATCCAGCAATTCCGTGTTTAGCTGTTCATCCTCGCCGCTGATGCCAATGACATCCCGACTGAGCATGTTTTTTAGCTCGGACGCCTGCTGTTCGAGGTCATCGCGCCGGTTGATGTAGGCATCGTGAACCGCGTTCATCACCTGCACAAATGAGGGCATACCCATGCGCGGCGTCTTCGGGTAGTAGGTACCGCCGTAGAATGGGCGTCCGTCGGGCATCAGGAAGACGGTCATGGGCCAGCCACCGTGACGTATCATAGCCTGTACTGCCTGCATATAGATGTCGTCCACGTCCGGGCGTTCTTCGCGGTCTACCTTTACGTTCACAAACAGCGTGTTCATGACCCCGGCAGTCGCATCATCTTCAAAGCTCTCGTGGGCCATCACATGGCACCAGTGGCACGCGCTGTAGCCCACGCTCAGCAGAATGGGTTTGTCTTCTGCCTGTGCTTTCTGGAAGGCTTCTTCGCCCCACGGGTACCAGTCCACGGGGTTGTCTTTGTGTTGCAGCAGGTAAGGGCTTGTTTCGTGTTGCAGGCGGTTCATCATTGGCGTCCTTACAGTCCTGTTTCGTGACGCCTACAATACACGAAGGATTGCAGGGGGCAACACCTATTCAGATGAAATGCCGGTTAGAAAACAACTACCAGCTATCCAGGATACTGCCGGTGGTGTTCCCTGTGCTGGAACTATCTTTGACTTCTGGCTTTTCTGCGTAGTCCCAGAATTTACGCAGCCATGACAGTAACTTATCGCGGGCCTGTGGTGTCACACGCACGGCTGCTTCGAAGTTGTTCGGGGAAAATGCAAGTAAGCTGAGGTAGAAGCGATGGGGTACGCAGATGATGTAGTCTTTCGTCCAGCGAGACTGCCCCCACAGGAAAGCGATGTCTTCTGTGCGAGTTTGCAGGTTATCCAGCCATGTTCGCCGGTCAAGGCTACTCAGTTCCGTCAGGTGGAAACGGAGCGATAACATCGAGCCATAGGTGAATGAGAACTGGATGTCATATTCTACTTTGCTGACATCGACAATCAATCCGGCGGTGCCGTCCTGGGTGGTGAGCGTTGCAACCCCTCGCTCATGGTCTTCGTAGATGTCACGGAAGCGGATGACGGACATAAGCGGCATGGTGGGAAAGCGCTGAACGAGTTCCTGATTGAGGTCAATCTGTTCTTTGAAGAACGGTTG
>JBCCQC010000165.1:0-8164 GCA_039024535.1 Chloroflexota bacterium | reverse complement strand
TGATGACCGGGTGCTTGACTTCGTAGCGCTGCACAATATCCTGGATGTTCTGCGTGTCGCCTTCGTTTTCGAATTTGGCGCTGTGAACCCCGATAATGACCAGTTCGTCTTCGTATTTTGCGCTCAGTTCCTCATACACGGGGATCATGTGCAGACAGTTGATGCAGCCGTATGTCCAGAAGTCCAGAATAACGACTTTGCCCTCCAGTTCATCCAGCGTCAGTTCGCCATCCACGTTAATCCAGTCCAGGCCGGTGGGGAACGGCGGTGCCGGGGCTACGCCCTCAAACGAGCGTTCGTCGTCCTGCGCCATCGCCGGGTTCGCTATCGCTGTTAGCGTCAGTAAAACGGTCAATACCAGTAAAAGTCGTCGCATGTTGTCCTCAGTTGTGTGTTTTGCGGGGAGCAAAAAGGGCGCGGCAACTGCCACGCCCGGTTATGGTTCATTGCCCTGCGACAAGTATACAGAACCGTGATGAGTTTGTATTGAGTTTAGCTTTCCATGCCGTAAACGATGCTTTCTGGCTGGAAAGCCGCCCATGCAAACCAGAAGTGCGCACCGGCCACTACCTGACGGAGCCGCTCACCTTCCAGTTCACCTTCAACGGCGGTGCCAAATGGACTCCACACAGAACCCGTCTGGTCATCCACAATCTGGCCGTCGTCGTTGGCGCTGAATGTGAGCACAGTGCCGTCTTCCAGTACACGGCTGTACAGTCCAGCGGTACCCACGTCACGGGAGTTGTCGATGCTGCGCTGGTCAAGGGCACTGACGCTGCCGGGTTGCCACAGGGCGACCACTTCGCGCTCATCAACTACATCGTTAATCACAATTTCCTCGTTGAGGGTGCCGAACGGATAAGCAACCGACTGCCCACCTACAAAACCGGCCAGCACACGGGAGGTTGCCTGGAGGCGCGGGTCAACATCGCCACGGAACAGGAACGGGCGCTCTGTGCTGTCATAGCCGGTGTATGGGTTTGCGCCGTAGCTGCGGCTGTGGCCCGTCTCACGGGAGAGCACTTCACTTTCCGGGAACTGTGCGACGAACTGAGCAAAGCCTACCACCTGCGACGGCAGAATCTCAAGTTGTGTATCGGTATAGACGCCCACAATGCCCTCGCCGGTAAACTGCTGCCACCAGCTTTCCGTCTGACGGTCGAACATAATCAGGTCGCTGTTGCGCAGGTTGCCACTCACGCCGAAGTCCAGAATGTCGCCGTCTACGTTGCGGTCGAACACAATAGCACTGTTACACAGCGGGCAGAACGTCACGCTAATGGGTTCGCCGCCGAGGTCAGTGTTTACAATCTCGTGCCATGTGAGTACAGCCAGCGGGTAGGCACGGGCTTCGCCATTCACTTCGACAGCGATCACAGGCGACTCGTCGTTGAGCCAGTTAGAAGCCGCATCAATGCTTTCGTAAATCGGGTCATCAATCGGCGGGATGCCATCCGGGGGCGGGCCACCGCTCAGTACGTCGTTGTAGTCAATATTCGTCTGGCAGAAGTCCGTCAGATCCCAGAAGCCGACATTGAACTGGATGTTCGCATCACCAAACGGATCATCACAGTCGCCGACGCCGTTGCCGCGCTGTGCCAGTACATCGTTGCCAGTACCAAACAGGCCAGCCACCACACCGAGTGCCAGCACTGCCAGCCCGATCATTACCACTGTACGTTTCATAGGGTTTGCTACCTTTCTTGATCTAATTCTGAGGGCCGGGAGAGCCACTTTTGCCACCCTCCCGGCGGAGTCATGTCCATTAACTCCATAGTTGTTCATATCTTACAGAAGACAACACAACCATACCGTAAGCTGCTCTACCTTCATCATTAGAGGGGCATTGGTGACGGTGGGAACTGCAACAAAATGCGCTATCGTCTGGCTGGAGAGGCCACACACAGAGGACAAGCTATGTCACGCGATGAAAAATTCCAGCTAGCCGGGTGGGTGCTGTTTGTCATCTGTGCCGTGCTGTACATTATCGCTGGCTGGGAAAGCCGTAGCTGGTCGTCGCTGGCCGGGAGTGTGGTGTTTTTGCTGGCGTGCTTTGTGTTCATGGTGCCGCTCATCTGGAAGTAACCGGAGTTGCGCCTGTTTTTTACCCGCGTCATGGTGGGTGTCAGCGTTCACTCAGTGCCGGGTGGGTTCAGCAGTGGGGTGATGTTCGGATAAGTCGCAGCGAGGTAGCCAAGCATAGCCCGCGTCACGGCAGAAAACACCACGTCCTTCTGCCAGATGAGCCGCAACGAGCGCGTGAGGTCGGCATCGTCTACCGTCAGCGCGGCAAGCTGCCCTGCTGCTATGTCCTGCTCTACAGCACGCAGTGGTAACACCGTGATGCTGGTACTGTTGCGCACAGTTTGCTTCAGGCTTTCGGGGTTATCAAACTCCCCGACGATGCGGGGAGCCACACTATGTCGCTGGAAAATCTCGTCCAGCCACTCGTGACTGCGGCTTTTCTTCTGCCGCATGATGAACGGTTGCCTGTCCAGTTCTGCAACACTGACCGATTCACGGCCCCACCACGGATGCTCACGCCCGATAATGACCCGGTGGGGCAGCGGTTCCAGCACCAATTCTTCAATTCCGGCTTGCTGCTGTACGTCGGGTTCCCCCTCTATGAAACCGAGCAACTGCTCACCGGCACTGACTGCCGCGATGATACCGGAGGTGGTGTCCGTCTGGATAATCAGCGTGATGTTGGGGTGCTGTAACCGGAAAGACTGTACCCACTGTGGCAGCAGATAACTGCCCACGTTGGGCGTTGCGCCCACCACTGCCTGCACATCTGCAATTTTGTTGATGTTCGTCAGCGAGGCCTCTGCAAGGGCCACCAGCCGGAGTATCTGCGTGGTGTAAGTCAGCAGTTCGCGCCCGGCGGGGGTCAGTTCAATACCCCGGCGGCTGCGCTCGAAGAGCTTTGTACCCAGATGCGTTTCCAGGTTGCGGATTTGCTGGCTGACTGCCGGTTGGGTGAGGTAGAGCTTTTCGGCGGCGGCGGTCAGTGTGGCGGATTCAGCAGCGGTGTGGAATATTTGTAGCTGGTGAAGACTGAGCATAACGGAACATGCCGGATTGCGAGTGACTGATGGGATTTAGTCTATCATAATAACGGCGGAAAGACATAGCTCAGAAATTTACCCGGTAGCCGCCTTCAGATACTCATAGGCCCGCTGTGTACTGAGGAAGACGCGATCTCCCCCCAGATGATCGATAAAACCGACCTGCCGCAGCCGATCCATCACTGGCCCTTTCACTTCTGCCATGTAGAACGTGACGCCGCTGCTGCGCAGTTCACTCATCAGGCGTTCCAGCACTTCCAGCGCACTCACATCAATGTAGTTGACAGCACTGCACACCAGCACCACATGTTCAATTTCGGGGTTATCGGCAACCAGTTCCAGCAGTTGTAGTTCAAGGTATGTCACGTTCGGGAAGTACAGGCTCTCATCCACGCGGAACAGCAGTACCTCGCTGCATGTTTCTACGTCGTGGCGCTTTACATTGCGGAAGTGCTCTGTCCCCGGGATGCGCCCGATAACTGCCGTGTGGGGCTTGCTGGTACGATACAGATACAACCCCATTGAGACTGCTGCGCCAATCAAAATCCCGGCTTCAATACCGGCGGCCAGCACTGCCCCAAACGTCACCAGCAACGAGAGGCCATCAGCGCGGTTATAGCGCCATGCGTGGATAAAAGCGTGCCAGTCGAATAGTTTTGCTACCGCAACGATGATAATAGCGGCCAGCACTGCTGACGGCAGATAAAAAAACAGGGGCGTAAGGAACATCACTGTGAGGGCAACAAGAATAGCCGTAAATATAGATGCCATGCCCGTTCTGGCCCCGGCAGTGTCGTTGACCACGGTACGGCTGAGGCCCCCGGTTACGGGGAATGCGCCGGTAAAGGCGGCCCCGATATTGGCGGCGCCCAGTGCAATCAATTCCTGGTCGGGGTCAATTTTCTGGCGCTTTTTACTGGCGAGAGCCTTCGCAACGGAAATACTCTCCATGTACCCGACAAGGCTGATGGCTATCGCTGTGGGGAAAACCGCCTGCCACATCGCAAAATTGAACGGGGGGGCAGCAACCTGCGGCAGGCCACCGGGCACATCACCGACGATGCCTACCCCGGCGGCCTGTGCCAGCCCGAACCGGGCAACAACAATGACACCAGCGACAACCACTACCAGCGGCCCCAGTTTGCTGAGGGGGACGGCGATGAATTCTGGTAAATGGGCTTTCATCCATGTTGCCAGCGGGTATTTGAATGCCAGCAGTACGCCAATCGCACAGAGGCCGATTATCAGTGTGGTCAGGTTGGTGTGCGTGATGTTTGTGAACAAAAACCCGACCTGCTCATAGAAGTGTTCGAAGCGCGGCACATCGTAGCCCAGCACATGCTTGACCTGCCCGACGCCGATGATAATTGCCGCTGCACTGGTAAACCCGGAAAGCACCGGGTGGCTGAGGAAATTCACGAGGAAGCCGACATGCAGCAGGCCCATCAACATTTGAATAATAGCAACCTGAAGTGCCATAATCAGGGCGTATTGCATATATTCAGCAGTCGAAGCCGGGTTCAAACTACCAATACCGGCGGCAATCAACAGCGACACCATCGCGGTAGGGCCAACGGCCAGTACACGGCTTGTTCCCAGCAACCCATAGATAATCAACGGCACGATGCTTGCATAGAGTCCAGTTTCCGGCGGCATCCCGGCCAGCAGCGCATACGCCATCCCCTGCGGCACCAGCATCACAGCGACAATAACACCCGCAATCACATCGCCGGTCAGGTCTTCGCGGCGGTACTTCGGCAGCCACGCCAGAAACGGCAAATACTGCTTTAGCGATGTGGATTCTGTCATTTTTGCGGATTTTACCGCCATGATGCCTCCTTGACCGGGTCAAAATTATGCGCAGGGCATGGCGTGCCATGCCCCTACCGTAAGTGATGCGTATGTTATTCGACGGGCAGCGTCTTTGACCACACGTTTTTATGATCGCTGAGGTTGGCGACTTTGAACCCATGCTTTTGCAGCAGGCTGGCGGCAATCTGGCCGCGATAGCCGCTTACACACTGTGTGACCAGCATCCGGTCACGGGGCAGGTCGTCCATGTAGCGCGGCAGGTAGCCCAGCGGAATATTCCGCGCCCCGGCAATGTGTCCCTCGGCGTATTCGGTGGCCCCGCGTACATCAATAATCACATAGTTATCGAGATTCTCGGCCACGTCAGCGGCGGAAACCAGCGGCAGTTGTGCTACTCCGGCTGCCTCGATGACGTCCGGCATGAAGTAACCCTCAATGCGATCCACGCCAATAGCACGCAGGTTCTTTACGATCCGGTCAAGGCGGTCGGGTTCGGCCAGCAGGTACGTTTCGCCGTCGTAATCTACGAACCAGCCTGCGTAGTTCACACACGCGCCTTCCCACTCGGCAATGTTCACCGTGCCGGGGACGTGCGCCGATACAAATTCGTCACGGTGGCGCATGTCCAGCACCAGCGCATTATCCGCAATGGCCTGTTTGAGTGCATCTGCATCCAGTGCCTGCGGGGTGTTCAGTTCTGCCACCAGCGGGGAGCCAATCTTGTTGACCTTTTTCATCTGCGCGAAGTACTTCGGGGCTTCTGGCTGGCCGTCCAGCAGCCAATCTACGAACGCCTGCTCATCATTGAACTGGAAGGCCGGGTTCACCAGCTTTTCGTAGCCCAGCGTGGACGATGGCACCGCGCCCAGTGCCTTGCCGCAGGCACTGCCGGCTCCGTGGGCGGGCCATACCTGTAAGTGGCCGGGCATGGACTTGAAACGCTCTACCGTCTGGTATTGCAGGCGTGCGCCGCTATCTGCGGTACCCACCATACCGGCGGCTTCTTCCAGCAAATCCGGGCGGCCCACATCACCGACGAACAGGAAGTCCCCGGTAAAGATGCCGATGGGTGTCTCTGTAGCGGCAGTGTCCGTAATCATAAAGCTGATGTGCTCTGGCGTGTGGCCGGGGGTGTGCAGCACTTCCACGCGGATGTTGCCGACCATGAACATGTCGCCGTCGCGCACCAGAATGATGCTTGGCGCGGTGAAGCTGTATTTCCAGTTTTCGTCGCCCATGTCGCTCAGGTAGAGTGCTGCGCCGGTGGCGTGGGCCAGTTCGCGGCTACCACTCACATAATCTGCGTGAATGTGCGTTTCTGTAATGTGCGTGATCTTGAGGCCTTCGTACTCGGCGGCTTCGAGGTAGGGCGCGATGTCGCGGGCCGGGTCTACAATGAGGGCTTCGCCGGTGGCCTGGCAGCCCACCATGTAAGACGCCTGCGCGAGTTTCTGGTCATAGAAGTATTTGAGCAGCATGATGTGTACCCCCTGGTTGAGCTGTGTTTTGATGTGTCTACAGGATACAGTGAAAATCACTGTGGTATGTAGCACCAGCCGATTATGCGTTCCATAAGCCTGACTTATGACCGTAATGCACAATGTAAATGTATAACATGCCCTGTGCGTGTCAGGTTCAGCAAATATGTCAGAATTTTTGACGCAGAGATTTATTTGCTACGCTGCACGGTAAAGAGCGAACAGCCAAAAGCTAATGGCTTTGTTACCCATCCACATCAATGCCGAACGCTTGTAGCGCCGTGTGCAGTGCCTGTTCCTGGTTCTGCCGGACTGCCACCGCCATTGGCCCCAGCCGCGCCCCGAGGAAACGCCGCAACTCTGGCGTGGCAACAATATCATCCAGTACCTGCTCGGATGTGGTGCGCAAAACCACCATCGGCGTGAGCGTAACGTTACCGGCGTCGCCACTCTGGTAGGCACGCAGGACGCGCTCAATTTTCTCCGGTACAGGGTCATCACCCAGCATCCGCTTGAGGAATGTGGTAATGTGCCCGGTGTTGATGCCCTGAGTATCGGCCTGGCGCACACCACTCATATCCAGCGTGTAGGCAAACGGTTCGCCGCTGTCCGGGGCGGGGGCAGCCTGCCATGTGGTAAAGCGTGCCACCTGAAAGCGATCTATCCGTGAGACCTTGCGGGATACCAGCAGCGTACCATCATCTTCTACTATCACGAGTTCCGGGGCATCTGGCACACGGGGGAACTGTGCCGCGCCCACCACACCACGCCCGTAAGCTGTCATACGGGCGGCTTCCGGGGCTACGTCCAGCAGGCCCAGCCAGTGCATTGGCCCGGTGATGATGTACTCAATCAGCGACCCCTCTACCGTGTCCCAGCTTTCAAAGCCGCGCACATACTCGCCGCCCATGTCCATGATGTACCAGCTATCGTAGTCACCGTTGGGCCGCTGGAAATCTGGTACGGAGCCTTTAACCGCATACAGATACTCATCCACATCAAACCACTCTGACGCCGGGGCGAAGTCCTTGAGCGTGGGCAGCATCATACGGCGGGCGGCAGTGGGGTTGTAGCTATCTACCCGTTCTACAGTTAAACCGGGCACGTGCCATAGTTCACGATAGATTTCGCTATCGAGCCATGCGCGTACCAGTGCCTCAATCTGTTCAGAGCGCGTGGCCTCCAGCCACTGGCGGGCATCGGCACGGCGGGGATAGGCTCGCCCGTTCTGCACTTCGACGAGTTCCGCACTGATGCCCACTGTGACCATAAACGCCACACGAGCCTCACCTTTCGTCAGCAGGTAGGGGTGCAGTGCTGCCACACTATCACGCGCCAGTGAATCGCCATCCACAGGGGAGCCGAACAACTGCAAAAACGCCAGCAGCGTGGTCATATCGTCCACAATGGACGTATCGGCTTTGCGCGTCTCTGTAATCTGATCGACAGCCATTGCCGGGACGGGTTCCGGTGCTTCGATGTTGTCGTAGGCGGTTTTGTGCGTGGGCAGTACCAGAACAAGATCGTCCGGCACGAACGCATAAGCGGTTGACCCGTTGCTACCCATTGCGAACACTTCTGCTACTAAACCGCGATAGAACAGGGCTTCTGCAGCGGAGTCTGTACTGTTCTGTGGTCGTTCGCGGTCTACTGAGCCACGCCCCATACGCCGGATGTCACCGAACAGGCGTTTGAACAGGGGCATTGGCATTTTCCCCCCGCCACCCAGAACAGTTTGCAGGGCCTGCCGCTGGTTGTCGCTCAGGGATTCCCACATGCGTTCGGCATTTTCCGGGGCTAACATGC
>JBCCQC010000164.1:0-8167 GCA_039024535.1 Chloroflexota bacterium | reverse complement strand
GGATATCTGACGACGTCAGTCCCCCAGCACTAGTGGACAGGCTGCGCTTTGATCTTGCATGAGAACCTGGCAAATAAAAACACGTGAGATAGTTTCCTCTCTGTAATGTAATGCAAAATTGAACTGCAAACCAAAGCCAATACACACAGTCAAATCCCTACCCAGGAGCTCAACAATGCAGAATGAGCGGACAACGCTTATTATTCCAAGCCAAAAAACTGAAGCAACACATTTATTTGGTAGACAACAACCTCTACCACAGTTAGCAAAGCAGTGAGCCACCAATAGCCACAATACAATGTACTGACCAATTTATAAATGAGAATAATGGAACAGCTGGGACTTGAAGTTAGGAATTCCGTGCGGAGAAAGTGTACATCACTCCATAATCTGATTCAACAAAGCAAAGTATTATCCACTGGGGATGACTGTATCCACGAGGCCAATATCCGGCAGATGCACGATCTCATTCGGGAGCGCGGCTACACGGCGACGTTTTTCCCGGTCAGCCGATTCATGCACTATCATGATCCGCAACTGTGGCGCGATATTGTCAACAGCGGCTCGGAAATCGGGTATCACACCACGCAGCACACTCCGTCTATGTCTGTAGATGAGCTTAATGCTGATTACCACGCATTTGTGGAGGATGTGCGGCACGTGCTCGGGGATCCGGGATATACCGTGCGCTATGTACGTCCGCCGGAGGGAGCATGGGATGCAAACTGGGAGCAGTGGGCGGCATCCCGTAGTCTGGTGACGGTTCGCTGGAACATCGTGCCGCCGGTGGATTCGGTTTACATCGACGGTATTCTGAGGCATGACAATGGCGGCGGGATTGTTTTGTTGCACACTACGCTGGAAGATATTGCGTGGCTGGAGCGCATCTTCCCGGAGCTGGAGGCGCTGCGAGATAGCGCAGGCCGCCCCTACACCATTACCTCGTTAAGCCGCGCATTCAATGACTGAGCTTTGATGTGTGGGGCAGGTGCAATGTGAATGTGGAGCCTTTACCTACCACGCTCTGTACTGTGACGGTGCCGCCGTGTAGTTCCATAACCGCTTTGACAACAGCCAATCCCATACCGAATGTTTCCAGTGTATCCGGGTAGCGCCAGAACGGTTTGAAAATGTGGTCGAGGTGTTCGGGTGGGATGCCGTTGCCGTGGTCGGTGATGGCAATCTGTAGTTCGTTAGTATGTTGTGTGATGTGTAGTTCAGGAGAAAAGTTTGGGGTGTGTTGTTCTACATTTCTAATTATTTCCTGGATGCTCAGGCCCAGCCAGAACTCATCGGCTGCAAATTCAAAGGCATTACTCTGTACAGATGTCTTCGGGTAAGGATATCCGGTGATGAACTCTGGTAATTCTGCGTAACTCGTTTGAGTTATGTTGACTTGTAGTAGATTATTCTGGTATTTCCAGTAATCAAGAATGCTATTCACGTTGCGCAGATAATACCGCCCCTGTTCTCGAATACCTTGAATACATGCTTTTTGATCCGAGGTAAGCGCTCCCTCTGATTCCGAATATAGCAATTCAGAGAAACCAATAACGGCACCCAGAGAGGTTCGTAAATCGTGTGATTGACCAATGTTGTCAATTGTTAACGGAATGACCAGTAGCATCCGGTGCGCATATTCTTGAATGGTCGTGATGTCTTCAATTTGATCCTGATTCAATCCATTTGCAATATTAGTGAGAATATGGTCACACTGTGCCATGATTTTCTCGGCTGCGCGTTTCAATTGCTGTTGTGCCAATAGCGGTAGGTGAAGATCAAACATCGAAAATGTCCGCAACTGCGAGATTTAACCCCGGCAGCAAATCGCCGCCGCTGATGGTGTCGTCGGCGTTGTAGGTACGTGAGGTAGCGTCCGGTATGTAGATTTCAACCTGTTTCGTTTTCGGGTACACGACCCATACCTGTTGTGTGCCGTATGTCAGGTAGTCGTTGATCTTTGCGCGGGTATCTTCAATAGACTCTGATGGCGACACGATCTCGACAGCAAGGTCGGGGGCGCGGTAGTAGGGCTTTTCGCTGTCTTCAGTGCGCAGGTTTTCCTGCTTCACGAACGAAATATCGGGTTTGCGTGTCACTCGTACACTGGCATCATCGCCACTGAGCACGTAAATCAGGTCTGCCGGGTAGATTCTGCCGAGTTTGTTTTTGCGCAGGTATGTCATCAGCATGAACATCATCTCTGCCTGTATTGCGCCGTGTTCTTCACCTGTCATCGGGGGTTCCTCTCCGCCCACCCAGCGGCCATCACGGATTTCCATGTGACTGTAGCGATCCTGGCTGAGGATGGCGAGCATTTCGGCTTCTGTGATGGGGCGTTCGGTTTGTGGGAGTGCCATGTGCGTGTTCCCATATCTATCTGCGTGGAGTGCAAGGGCATGGCACGCCATGCCCCTACCCGCATTGTACAGGGGGTGTTACTTGTTCGCCATTGCAGCGGAACGGGCGCGGTTGTTCATCACTTCTTCGGCGGCAAAGCGGACTTCTGGCGTGTCGCTGTTGAGTGCGTCGTTGAGGATTTTCTGTGAAATCGAATCGCTTTCCTCGGTACCGCCAGATTCGATGGTCATCAGGCTGGTGGCGACCTTGATGATATTGGCCTTTACCTTTGCGTCCATCTCGCTCATGTAGGTGCGGTTGATGATGCCGGGGGTGCGTTCGTGGCGCATCCATGCCAGCGGCCAGATGACGGCCTCGCGGACTTCGGGCATGTCGTCCAGCAGCGCGGTTTCCAGCGAGTCAATCATCATGTCGGCGGCTCTGGAGTGTGATACGTCGATCTTCAGGTAGTTGGTGGCATGGAAGAAGCCGCGCAGTACCTGATATAGTGTTTCGCCTTTTGTGCGCCCGATGATGCCGGAAAGCTCTGACAGCCAGCTTTCGCCGGAGAGCTCCAGCAGGCTGAGTGTGGCGGCGTACTTCACTTCTGGCTCCGGGTCGTTCATTGTCTCACGGACAATGGGCTTTGCTTCCGGGGTGTTGCTCTGGCCGAGTGCTTCCAGTGCTTTTACGCGCACGTCGGGGTCTTTCGCTGTATCGAGGATGAGTTCCAGCACGGGGATAGCGGCACTGTCCTGCGTGACACGCAGGCCCCATGCTGCGGCCTGGAGAACGGTATCTTCCTCGTCCTTCAGTTCTTCCAGCATAAGTTTGTAGGCATTCAGTTCGCGCAGGTCGCACAGTGCGTAGATGGCCCCCTCGCGTACACGCGGGTCGGTGTCCTGTAATGCCATCTTGATGATTGGCTCTGCGGAGAACCACGAAAAGCCGTACAGGTGGCGGGCGACACTCGCACGGGAGGTTGGTTCGCCGTCTTTGAGCACTTTTTCCATCACCACACGGGCGTCACGGTCGCCACGGCGGGCCAGCATTCGTGCAGAGTTGAAGCGTACGAAGAAGTCATCACTGCGCAGGGCCACCTCTGCCGCGTCCATTGTAATGGCCTCTGGCGGCAGCATGTTCAGCATGTTTGCCACACCACGCAGCGAGAGCCTGCGCTGGCCTCTGCCGCCGGTGACAGCGAGGCGGGGTTCGCGTCCGGTTACTTTACTCATGTTGGCGCCTCCTTAACGCAGGGATACCAGCGCAACGTCTTTCAGAACGACGCTGTTGGTACGGATGTCGGTTACTGTAAGGCGAAGCTGCCGCCGTTCGTCCACCATGAACGAGGCTTTGAGACGGTTTTCACCCGGTTTGCCGGGGGGATCGAGCTTCGCAATCGATTTCATTACATCTTCTTCGTTGAGCGCGATGATCTGCTCGCCGCTTTCACCGGCTTGGGCCACAAACACGGCCTGGCCGTCTTCGTATTGCACTTCCAGCATGGAGATGCTGTCCGTGTCGATTTCACCAATCACGAACTCAACTTCGCTCTGGTCGTCGTGGGCGGCACCAAGAATGATGTCAATCGGGGAGTCGGTCGGGTAGCGGCTGCCCATCGGGATGATCTCGTCGTAGTCGTGGTTGCCGTCTTCGTCCATGTAGCGGATGCCGTAGCTGTGGATGAGGTAGTCTTCCAGGCCATAGCCAGCGGCGACCTGCAATGCGCCTTCTGCCACGGCAGTAAACGGCTTGTCTGAGCGGACGGCCATATCGGTGAAATACTGCTTCAGGGTGCGCTGTACGGACGGCATCAGCGAGGTGCCGCCGACCATGAGCACATCGTGTACGTCCTCTTTGAAGATACCGCGCTGGCGCGAGACGTGCATTACCTTGTCAATCACATGGCGTAGCTGCGTGAAGAATCCGTTTTCTTCCATGATGGTTTCGAGTTGCTCACGGGTGAGCCTGACGCTCTGTGTGTTGCCTTCGGCTTCGAAGTCGATGGTGGTTTCTTCTGCTATGGAAAGCTCAATTTTGGCTTTTTCGCACAGTGTGAGCAGGGTAGCGTAGTCTTTGCCGAGTGCTTTTGGTGTGAGGCTGGTTTCCTTCAGTACCCACGTCAGCAGCCACTGGTCAATGTCGCTGCCGCCGATGATGCGCCCGGCTTTGGCTACGACTTTAGCGGCGTGCTGGTTGGAGTTGCTTTTCATCAGGCGGTTGAGGAAGCCGCCGGTTTTCTCGCCGCTTTCTGGCAGTTCTACCAGCGAAAGGTCGAGTGTGCCGCCGCCGAAGTCGAACACCATGACGGCGGCGCCCGGTTTGGTTACGGCATAGCCCAGGGCGGCGGCTGTGGATTCGTCCACGATGCGGATTTTTTCCGCCGGGATCGTTTCGATGACGCCGTTGAGCCACGAGAGATAACTTTCGAAGCTGGCAACTGGCGCAGTGAGCACAAGCTGGTCGATGTCGTCGACATCGTAGGGCAGCGCACTGATAACGCGCTGGACGAAAGATGTACCGGCATCGATATCGGCGAATTCGGTTTCGTCGATGATGCGCGGATCTGGCGCAGGGCGGGCGACGATGCCGCGCTTGAAGTTGCGGAACAGACGGTTATCGCGCTGGCGGTCTAACCCGGCGCTGCGGACTTCCATGCCGATTTTTGTGGTGGCATCGGCGGCGTTTTCTACATAGACCAGTGAAGGAACAACAGCCGGGTGGTCGGGGATGCTATCATCCGTTAGAACACCCAGTTCGATGATTTCAGCTTCGTCTTTGTCCGTGTCCCAGCGGGCAATGACGCTGTTCGTGGTGCCGAAATCTATGGCAAGTTTATAACCCATAGTAAGGTATACCCCGACTTTACTAAATTCTAACCCAAAAATAACCCGACATCATTTTAATGAATTTCAGCTAAATTCGCCAACCTTACATTCCAATTTCTTAAGATCAGGTGGGGTCATTCATGAAAAATTCACGAATCGAGTGTATCCGGGTGGTAGTTTGTGAGGCTGCTGCCCCCGATGAACTCGCGGAGTAGAGATGTATCTGGAATGGTGGCGGTTTGTTGTATGTTCAGCGGCACTACCCAGCGCAGGAACGATAGCAGCCGGTTGGCCTCGATGTGCTCCGGTGTGTTCGGGACGACCTGGAGTAGCAGTGGCTCTGCAATCGGGCGCAGGGCGGCCAGTTCGTACACCAGTGCTGAATTAAACATGTGGTTGGCGTTTTCCTGGTAGGGGAAGATGTTGTGGCGTTCGCCACGGCGCACACTGGCCCACCGCTGGAGGGTATCTGTTGCGCTGTAGCCCCGGCTGCGGGCATCGCGGACGATACGGCGCAGCAGGCGCAGGTCTGTAGTGGGGACGCGGTTGTGGGCATCTACGTTGAGCATCGTGAGGGCGGAAACGTATACACGGTGAATTGCGCTTTCGGGGATGTCTGGCACGAGGCCGGGGTTCAGCCCGTGGATGCCTTCGAGGATGATGACCTGATTTTCTGTAAGCTGGGCTTGCATCCCGTCTTCGCTTTTGCCGGTGATAAAGTTGAATTTTGGCAACTGTACCAGCTTGCCAGACGTTAACCCCAGCAAGTCCCGGTTAAAGCGGGTGATGTTCAGGGTGCCCAGCGATTCGAAGTCATACTCCCCGTTTTCGTCCAGCGGCGTTTTTTCGCGGTCTACAAAGTAGTTGTCCAGTTCGAGGGTGAAGGGGCGCAGGCCATAGGCCAGCAGTTGTACGGCTAACCGCTTGCTGAATGTGGTTTTCCCGGCAGAGGTTGGCCCGGCAATGAGCACAATGCGCACGCCTTCTTCTGTGTGGCGTTTGCAGATGTCCCCGGCGATGTAGGCGATGCGCTGTTCGTGCAGGGCTTCTGCTACCAGAATGAGCTCCTGCACGCGGTCATCGCGTGTAATTTTGTTCAGCCTGCCGATGTCTTCTACGCCCATGCGTTGCAGCCAGCGGTTTGTTTCTCTGAAGACGGCAGCCAGTTGGGTATCCGGGCGGATGGGTTTCATGGTGTTGGGGTTTTCTGAGCGTGGGAACGTCAGGATAAAGCCCTCGTCTGCGTGCATCAGCCCGAATTGCTTTAAGAGGCCGGTTGAGGGCAGCATGTAACCGTAGTAGTAGTCTGTGCGCACACGCAGCGTATATACCACAAGGTTATCGCGGCTGCGCTGTTCCAGCAGGCGCAGTTTGTCATCGGCGTGGCGGGCCTCGAAGATGTCCAGTGCTTCTTTGAGTGGCTTGATCGCTTTGATGATGGGTTCATTGGCGGTGACGATGGCGTGCATGTGATCTTCTAACTGGTGGAGTTCATCGGGTGTGAAGGGTTCCCGGTTGCGCAGCACGCAGTAGTAGCCGCCTTCTGGAATGGAATACTGTACACCGACTTTGACACCGGGGAACAGCTCATCAACGGCGGTTGTTAGCAGCAGGGTGAGGGTGCGGCGGTGGATACGGCTGCCGTCACTGCTGGAAAATAGCACGGGCTTCAGGTTCGCGTCAGCTTTTACCGGGTAGGCCAGTTCGCGCAGTCTGCCGTTTAACACACCGCCCATTGCGTCGCTATCGTAGCGGGCCGGGTTCTGGGCGCGGTCGGCAGTGAGTAGAGCATGGATGGTGGTGCCGATGGGTGCTTCCAGCACGGTGCCGCTGCTCATAGTCACGCGGATGGAGGTTCTGGGTTCGGAGACAGTGATGGGAGCAGTGGATTTTATGACCATGAGAGCGACCTGTTGAAATTGCATGTCAACGTTATAATCGCGTCTACGCGACGCAACAGGGATACTACCACACGATGACGAAACCATACGAAAAATACCTCAAAGAGACGATGATTGAAGCGGATGACCTGCAAGCGAGGATAGCTGCACTGGGCGCAGAATTGACGGCGGACTATGACAACACAGAAGACCTGCTGCTGGTTTGTATTTTGAAGGGCGGCGTGATGTTCCTGACGGATTTGATGCGCTACATGGATGTGCCACACGAGATTGATTTTCTATCGGTGTCCAGTTATGGCAGCGGGGCACGGTCATCTACGGGTAAAGTGCGTATTGATATGGATTTGAAGTCACAGGTGACGGGCCGGGATGTGCTGATTGTTGAGGATATTATCGACACCGGGCACACGCTGCGCTTTGTGATGGACATGCTGGAAGCCCGTAAGCCGAAGTCGCTCAAGCTGTGTACGCTGCTGGATAAACCCGAACGCCGTGAGGTGACGATTGAAGTGGACTATGTGGGCTTCGAGATTGAGAATAAGTTTGTGTTTGGCTATGGCCTTGACCTGGATGAGAAGTTCCGTAACCTGCCGTTTGTGGGCGTGGTAGACATGGATGTGTTGAACAATGAGTAACCTGACGCCGCGCACACCGTACCGTCCGCTGGTGTGGACGGATGCGGTGCTGGACATACAGGATTTGCTGCTGGACTTTGCTGACCCGGTTTACATTGTGGGCGGGGCCGTGCGTGATGCGCTGCTGGGCCGTTCGATTAAAGACCTTGACCTGGCGACCCCCGGCGATTCGATTGGCATTGCAAAGAAAATTGCGAACAGCTTCCCGAATGGGGGGTTGTACATTATGGATAAAGAGCGCGGGGTGGCCCGTGCCCTGATCGAAACGATGCATGGCCCGCTCAATGTGGACGTGGCAAAGTTCCGAGGAGATGACGGTGATTTGCTGTCTGATGTGAGTGACCGCGATTTCACGATTAACGCAATGATGGTGGACATCAAAGGCGACCTCACACAGATTATCGACCCGCTGAATGGTGAACGTGATGTGGCACAGAAGACGATCCGGCGCTGCAACCCGCAG
>JBCCQC010000163.1:0-8241 GCA_039024535.1 Chloroflexota bacterium | reverse complement strand
GGGGCGGATGGGGATATAGTTCAGATATACAACCTGATGAGTGCAGTCTACAGTAGGACTGCAAAACAGGATGTAGCAGTCAGGGTAGCTCCTATTCTTCGAACTATACTTTCGGGAGCGGGGACGCGATATGCCTCCCCGCTTACCTTGTTTCTGCACAGCGCGGTGGCTATTGGCGCAGCAGGGGCACCCGGAACCCGAAAGTGCTGCCCTCGCCATACACACTGTGCAGGATGATCTCTCCGTGGTGGCGCTGCACAATGTTTTTCACCAGATGCAGCCCGAGACCAGTTCCCTCGATTTTGCGGGTTTCTTTTGTTTTTGCGCGGTAAAACGGCGAGAACAACCGCTCCTGCATTGCCTCCGGGATGCCATAGCCGGTATCTGTCACGGTGAACACGGCGTGGTCGCCTTCTACCACAAGCTGCATAGTGATCGATTCCTCTGGCGGGGTGTACTTGATGGCGTTGGTGATGAGGTTGGTAGCGGCTTCTCGAAGCTGGGCGCTGTCTCCACGTACCATAATGCCACGCTCTGGCGCGTCTATGTGGACGGTGTGTACCGGTGTGGCAGGCAGGCAGGCATCGGCAGCGACGTGTACCTGTTCGGCCAGGTCTACTGTGCCGTCGTAGCGTTCGGCAGCCGTCTCCTTGATGCGCTCCAGCGACAGAATATCACTGATGATCTGCTGCATACGCCGCACAGACGCGATAATATCCCCCACGTAGCCCTGCTGGTAGTCCTCCAGCGGGTGCTCTTTATCGTCGCGCAAAAAGTTGGCATAGTTGAGCATGGTCATCAGCGGGGTGCGCAGGTCGTGCGCGGCAATGCGGATCATGTCGGTCTTCAGTTGTTCCAGTTCGCGTACCTGGCTGTAGAGGTCTTCCAGTTTGTTGCGATCTTGCCGATGCTTGACTGTGTAGCGAATGGCACGGCGCAGCAGGTCGGGTTTGAGTTTGGATTTATCGAGGAAATCCGCTGCTCCGGCTTCCAGCGCGTTCATGTCAATATCGCGGCTGCCCTGCCCGGTTAGCATCACAATCGCCATGCGGCTGCCGCGCTTGCGGGCGGTTTGCATCAGGTACAACCCGCTGAAGGATTCGTCCGCGGTCAGGTTGTAGTCCAGCAGGCACACGTCGTGCTCGTCACGCAGCAGCGCGGCCAACCCGGCGTCATAGTTATCAACCCAGTCCAGCTCAAACTGATCCTGCTTGGACGCCGCCAGAAAGTCCCCAACCAGCTCATGAGAGGCTTTTTCGTCATCTACCAGCAACACGCGGTAGCTGTTATTCATTAATTTTCGCTCTCCATTTGCGGCAGCATAAAGCCAAAGGTGCTGCCTTCTCCGTAAACGCTCTCAAAGTGAATGTGACCCTGGTGCCGCTCGATGATGTTTTTGACCAGATGCAGCCCCAGCCCGGTGCCTTCGATGAGACGTGTTTCCTTGATCTTCGCACGGAAAAACGGCTTGAACAGGCTCTTCTGCTGATCTTCCGGTATACCGTAACCGCTGTCTTCGACGGTGAACAGGGTGACATCGGTATCGGCGCTCAGTGTGACGTTGATGTTGCCGCCTGCTGGTGTGTACTTGACGGCGTTACCCAGCAGGTTTTTCAGGGCCTCGCGCAGTTCGGGTTCGCTGCCATACACAGTGATGGGCTGTGGGGCCAGGTGCAGCGTAAGACGGTGGGTATTGTGGCGGGCTACCTCGTCGTAGACTTCCTGCACGAGGGCGGTGAAGTCTACCGGGGTGGTGTAGCCGCCGCTTTCCAGCGCAATGCGCTCCAGTGATAGAATATCGCCCACCATGCGCTGCATCCGCCGCACGGCCAGTTGCAGTTCGTTTAAATACTGGGCGTGGGTGTCGTCCAGGCTGTCGGCAAGGTCGCCATTTAAAATTTCAAGGTAGCCGCGCATCACGGTTAGCGGGGTGCGCAGGTCATGGGCAGCAATGCGGATCATATCGGTTTTTAGCTGTTCCAGCCGGGTAAGCCGGTTGGCCTGGTCTTTAAGCTGGTTCTGGTCGGATTGATGGCTGTAGGCGTAGCGGATGGCGCGGCCCAGTGTGACCCTGTTCAGGTTCTTTTTTTCGAGGTAGTCGGTTGCGCCAGCGTCCAGCGCCTCGGCGTCCATGCCGTCACCGTCGCGCCCCGTCAGGATAATCATGGGCGCGCGGCAGCCGCGTTCGCGCACCAGCCCCAGCAGGTCAATGCCGGTGTGTTCCCCCAGGAAGTGATCGATGAGGTAAACATCGTGCTCGTCCGCAAGGATCGCCTCTACAGCATCCTCGTAGTTGTCTACCCAGTCCAGTGTGGTGGCAAAGGGCACTTCGTCCAGGTAGCTGCGCGTGAGGATGTGATAGTCCTCGTCGTCGTCAATCAGCAGCAACCGATACGGCGGCGGGCCATCCCCGGCGGGGCCTGTATCTTCAGTCTTGTTTCGCGGTTGGGATCTGGAAACCAAAGGTGCTGCCCTTTTGATAACGACTACGGAAAACCATACGCCCACTATGACGCTCTACGATGCCCTTGACCAGGTGCAAGCCCAGCCCGGTGCCCTCTATGCCGTCTGTTTCTTTTGTTTTTGCCCGGTAGAATGGCTGGAACAGCCGCGCTTGCTGCTCGTAGGGAATGCCGACGCCGGTGTCTATGACTTCGAACACGGCGGCGTCTCCGTCGTTTTCCAGCACGACGGACACAGAGCCGTTTTCTGGCGGGTATTTGATGGCGTTGTTTACCAGGTTGGCAGCGGCTTCGTGTAGCTGGACGTTATCGCCCATGACGTGGGTAGGCCGGTTGGGGATGTCCAGGTCGTAGTTAAGCTGCTTGTCCCGTGCCATGTAGCTGTATTCGTCAACCACTTCGCGGATAATCAGCGATAGATCAACCACTTCATGTTCTGTGCGCCGCAGTTCGAAGCGTTCCAGCGTGAGAATATCGGACGTAATGCGCTGCATTCGCTTGAGTGCCTTCTTGATGCCCTGGAATTGGTCGGTCATTTTAACCGCATCAATCCGGTTGTTGGCGACGTTCCACTCCATAATCTCAACATAGCCCTGTACCACCCCCAGCGGGTTGTTCAGGTCGTGGGCGGCCACGCGGATGATTTCGGTTTTTAGCTGTTCCAGTTCGCTTACCTGCGTGTACAGTTCCTCCAGTTCCTCAAGGCGCGTTTTTAGCAGGCCATACAGACGGGCGTTATCAATAGAAACGGCGATGCGTGCTGTGACTAGCTGGATAAACTCGAATATTTCGAGGTCGAACCGCTCTGGCAGGCGGGTTTCCAGGCTGATGATCCCGATAAAAGACTCCTGCGAAATAAGCGGAATCAACATCATGGACTTCATGCGGTCTGTGGTGGCGTTGGCGTCCGGGTTGGCGGCAATATCTGGCACGTAAATGCCCCGGCGCGTATCTACCACTTTTTTAATGATGCCGGTACGGTTGTAATAATGTGACTGTACCTCGGTCAGGTTGGCAACGCCATAGGACTGGACGATGTTGAGCCGGTCTGTTTCGCTATCGTACAGCGCCATAATCGCAATATCTGCTGCACCCAGGCGCATGGCACTATCCAGCGCCAGGTTAATTACGTTGACAATCTGGAGTGTTTCCGTCAGTTCTACGTCCACACTCCGCAGGATGCGCAACTGGTCGACACGGGCATTGAGGGCCTCTTCTACCTGGCGGCGCTCGGTAATATCGCGGATGACGCTCTGATATTCGCTAACGCGGCCATCTTCGCCGCTGATGGCGCGTGTCGTCCACTGCTGCCAGCGTTCGCGGCCTTCGTAGTCTACAGCACGTACCTCGTTCGTCATTGTTGCGGGGATCGCCCAGTTACCGTTCATCACTTCCAGGCGTTTACGGTCGGACTGTACCACGCACTCCATGTAGTAGGTGCCGATGAGGTCATTGGCGGTCAGATGCCGGAAGCGTTCGTAGGCACTGTTCACAAACGTGATCTGCCCATCGGGGAAGAAGCGTACAATCATGTCTGTCTGGTCTTCTACGATGGCCCGGTAACGTGCTTCGCTTTCCCGCAGGTGCTGCATCGTCTGGGCGCGTTCCATCGCATAGCGGATGGTGCGCTCCAGCAGGCGGACATCGACAGATCCCTTGTTTAAATAGTCCGCAGCCCCGGCTGCGAGGGCAATCATATCCACGTCGCCGTCGGCATGGTTGGTAATTAGAATGGCGGGAATGTCTGACCCGGCAACTTCCGGCTCCCGCAGCAAATCCAGGCCGGTGTGGTCGCCCAGCCGGTAGTCAATCAGGAAGACATCAAAGTGCTGCGGAGAGCGAATCGCGCCGAGGGCATTTTTGTAGCTATCAGCCCATTCCACATGATAATTACCCCGCATGCGCGAAAACATTGTCTGCGTCAGCATAAACTCTTCGTGGTCATCATCCACCAGTAAAATGTGGATTTTTTCTTCTGTGGCGCGCAATGTCCCAACCTTTATAAAAATACATCGTCCGTCAGGGCCATTTTAATGATGTACCTACCAAATGGCAAACCATCGTATACCCCATCCGGCATGTTTTTGACAGGTTTTTGACGAGTGTACCATTAAAATTGGCCGGGTAGCTGCACCACATCCAGCCAGTAGGTCGTGGTGGTTTGCAAAATGTTAACCAGGTCTTTGAAGGAGTTTGGCTTGGTGATGCACGAATTGGCACCGCTGCGGTAGATGGCAGCGATTTCGCTGGGGGCGCTGGAAGTGCTCATGACTACAACGGGCAGGTGGCGCAGGTGGGCATCGGCACGGATTTCCAGCAGGGCTTCTCTGCCGTTTTTAACCGGCATGTTCAAATCCAGCAAGATCAATGCGGGCAGGGGGGCACCGCTGCGCAGTACGGCCAGCAGTTCCTCGCCGTTGTTCACGGTTTCAATGGGCCGGGTAAAGTTAATTTCTTTAAAGGCCTGGCTCAGTAGCAATCTGTCGTCTTCGTCATCTTCGGCAATCAGGATGCGGCGGTAGGCTTTAGTTTGCGACATAGCTTTCTCCGGGTTGTGTGAACTGAACCAGCGGCAGCATGACAGTAAACGTCGCCCCGTGCCCCTTGCTGCCGCTGGCGGTAATTTCGCCATTGTGACGCTCTATAATTTTCTTGCAAATTGCAAGGCCCATCCCCGTCCCGGCGTACTGGTTGCGGGTGTGCAGCCGCTGGAACACGCCGAAAATCCGCTCGTGGTGGCGCTGGTCGAACCCGATGCCGTTGTCTGTGAATGTGATGCTGGTATAGCTGGCCCCGGCCTGCTGGATGGGCTGTGATGTGATGCGGATGTGGGGCGGGGTGTTCGGTGCAGTGTATTTGAGCGCATTGCTGATGAGGTTCTGGAATAGCTGGCGCATCTGGAACGGGTCGGCCTCCACAGTGGGTAGTGCGTCTGCCTCTATGGTAGCCCCCGTAACGGCAATACGCACTTCGAGATCGGTCAGCACCTCTTCCAGCACGGTTTGCAGGTCAATCGGGCTGAAAACGCGGGCCTCGGTCGTCACGCGGGAGAACATCAGCAGGCCGTCGATCAACTGCTGCATACGGCTGGCTGCGCCGGTCATGCGGTTGAGGTAGTCGCGGGCGTTGTCGTCCAGTTGATCTGCCGAGTGACGCTGGAGCAGGTCGCCAAAGGCTTGAATTTTGCGCAGCGGTTCCTGAAGGTCATGTGAGGCAGAGTAGGCGAAGTTCTGGAGTTCTGCATTGCTGCGCTCCAGTTCTGCGGTGAAGATCTGCAATTCCTGGGTGCTGCGCTGGAGTTTTTCTTCGGCATGGCGCTGGTCGGTAATATCACGCACGAGGGCCATCACCTCATTTTCGCCCATGCGGGCATAGCGTGTTTCGTACACATCGCGCCGCCCCTGCTGGTAGACGGTATATTCCACCGTCTGTACCTCGCCGGTGTCCATGCAGCGGTCAATGGAGGCTTCTACCTCGCGCAGGTCTTCCAGCGAACGGGGGATGTCGTAGATGGTGCTGCCGACGATGTTCTCGGTCACGAATGTGGGGGCGATGCTGGTATTGGCGTAGTAATCGACAATTTCTTTATCGCGGTTTACCACGAACATGACATCCGGGTTGGCATCCAGCAGGGCACTCTGGCGGCGTTCGCTTTCGCGCAGGGCCAGTTCGATCTGCACCTGTTCTGAAATATCGGTGGCAATGCCCGTCACACCGATGATTTCGGTGGCGTTGTTGCGCATCGGGGAAAAGCGGATCTTGAATGACAGCGCACCAAGCTGAACGATAGTGCCGGTGTCGTCGCCTTCAAAAGCCCCCTGCACTTCGTCGGCAATCTGTAAATCCAGGCCGTTTTCTACCGGGATAAACAGCGATTGCCCCAGCGCCCGCCCCACCTGTTCCAGCTTCTGTTCCTCCACGCCGCGCCCCTCAAAAAACGTCAGGTTGTAGTCCCGGTCGATGGCGAAGATGTACACCGCTGCGCTGGCAATGACTGCCTGGATGCGCTCTTCACTTTCCCGGATGGTTTCTTCATCGCGTTTGCGCTGGCTGATGTCTGTAGAGACACCGAGAATGCCGACTAGTTCATGCTGTTGAATCAATGGCATGTACGTGGTCTGCATCCAGATGGTGTCACCATTGGCGCCGGTTGCTGTTTCTATGCGGGTGAGCGCCTGCCGGCTGCTGATGGCAAGCCGTTCGGCATCGTTAAAAGCGGCGCTGCTGTGCATCAGGTCAACAGCGGTTTTATCGAGGATGTCGGTTTCGGCTTCCATGCCGCAGTGCCGCACATGGGCCGGGTTACTGAGCATGAAGCGCCCTTCGAGGTCTTTGGCCCATACGATAGCGGGGAGGTTATCGACCAGGGTGCGCATCAGGCTGTGCTCACGGATGTAGGCTTTTTCGGCGTAGACACGATCGGTGATGTTGATGGAAAAACCCACCGTGCCGATGAGATTGCCGTGATCGTCGAAGGCCGGGTTGTAGTGGGTATCGAATGTATGACCACGGGCGCTGGCAATGGCATGGAACTGTTCGCCACGTAACGCGCGTTGGAGATCGATGGTGGTATCCGGTTCATTCTCGTACAGGTTATAAATATTCTGCCCGACGAGTTGAGCCGGGGAAAACCCCAGTGGTTCCATGCCCTGCCCCTCAGCGAAGATGAAATTCCCGTCGGTATCCAGTGCAAATAAAATAACGTTGATGCCATTGATAGCCGTTTGCAGGCGCCTTGCGCTGATCTTGAGTGCGTTTTCGGTTTGCACTTGCTCTGTAACGTTGTGGGCCACACACACGATGCGCCGCCGTTCGCTTTTCAGCCGCGAGGCCGAAAAATCCACATGGACGGTGCAGCCATCGTGGGTGCGGTAGTGTGTGCGCACATGGAAGGTTGCGTGTTCGTCTTCGATGAGCCTGTCCACACTCAGCAGCACATCGGGGGTGTCTTCGCCCAGAACGTCCCGCAGGGACATGCCGACGAGTGTTTTTTCCGGGTAGCCGAGGGTTTCTGTAGCGGGGGTGTTGGCTTTGATGATCGTCTGGCTGTCGTCTACCACGAGGATCATTTCCAGCATGGAGTTGAGGATGCTGTCGAAGTATGCGCCAGAAACGGTGCTGTGTTCGAGGTCGCGGAGGGTTTGCTGGAGTTCGATTTTTTGCTGGTGGGTGGTGCGCACGGCATCGTGCAGGCGGCGCAGTGTGACGCTGAGCAGGGCACCTGTGGCTACCGTGCTGCCCAGTGCCGTCAGCCAGTTCACGTTATCCAGACGGCCAATCAGCGGTGGGATGGTGATGCCGACCTGCTCGACAATAAAAAATGTGCTGATGACGATCACATTGCCCACCAGTACAGCGCGATTCCCGGCACGGTCTGCCACGAGCGCGGCGATTACCAGCACCACGTTCAGGCTCATCAGCAGGTAGCTTTCTATGCCGCCAGTGAATGCCGCTGCCACTACAATTACCGTCCATATAACACTGATAGCCGTCCATGCTGCCGCCTGTACCCTGCCGCGATGCAGCACATACAGGGTAATGCCCTGACCGGCGATAATCACCATGCCGGGGAGTGCGCGTGGCAGGGTGTATCCTGTGAGGAAGAAGGCGGCAATTGTGGTTGTGGCTGTGATAGCCATGCAGACCAGCAGGACGTAGTGAATTAGAGACGCCAGGTAGCCGTCGGGGTTCTCATCGAGATGCGGGGGACGCAGCACATTTTGCAGAGCAGTCATGAGGGTGCCTCTGGTTTCGCATATCATCTCTCTAACTGAATATT
>JBCCQC010000162.1:0-8249 GCA_039024535.1 Chloroflexota bacterium | reverse complement strand
GACCGCGATCACCCCGTTTAACTTCCCCGGCATGATCCCGCTGTGGTTCCTGCCCTATGCGGTAGCCACGGGCAATGCGTTCATCCTCAAGCCGAGCGAAAAAGTGCCGATGACCACGGCGAAATTGTTCGAGATCATTGATAGCTGCGGCTTCCCGCCCGGTGTAATCCAACTGGTAAACGGTGGCAAAGAGACGGTAGACGCGCTGCTGGATCATCCGCAGGTGAGAGCCGTAAGTTTTGTAGGTTCCACACCGGTTGCGAAGTATATTTACAGCCGCGCTTCGGCCAACGGCAAGCGGGCACAGTGCCAGGGTGGGGCCAAGAATCCGGTTGTCATCATGCCGGACGCTGATATGGACATGGCAACCCGCATTATGGCCGATTCTGCGTTCGGGTGTGCGGGGCAGCGTTGCCTGGCGGCTTCTGTGGCAGTAACGGTTGGCGAAGCGCGTAACATCTTCACAGAGCAGATTGCTGACGCAGCAACATCGCGTGTGGTGGGCTACGGTCTGGACGAGGCCACGCAGATGGGGCCGGTCATCACGGGGGATAGCAAGACCCGCATTGAAGGCATCATCGCCGACGGTGAAAAGAGTGGCGTAAACGTGCTGGTTGATGGCCGTCAGAAGTCGGTCAACGGCTATGAGGACGGCCACTGGGTTTTCCCCACGATACTGGACAATGTGAACCCGGCCAGCGACCTTGCACAGACGGAAATTTTCGGGCCAGTACTCAGTTTGATGCACGCCGCAACGATTGAAGATGCGATTGCAATGGTGAATAACCGTGCCTACGGCAACATGGCGTGCATTTTCACCAGCAGCGGAGCCGTCGCACGCAAATTCCGCTATGAGGCAGATGCGGGTAACGTGGGCGTGAACATTGGCGTAGCTGCGCCGATGGCGTTCTTCCCGTTCAGTGGGTGGAATGAGAGTTTCTTCGGTGATCTGCACGCGCAGAGCAAGCACGGCGTGGAGTTCTACACGCAGACGAAGGTTGTTGTTGAACGCTGGCCCCGCGAGTGGAGCCGCCAGTTCTAATCTTCAGCGGTAGGGGCATGGCGTGCCATGCCCCACGCATACACACGGAGAATCACATGACAACAATGGGCAAACTCCGGCACATGAGCCGCTGCGCTACCGACGACGGGCATTTCGTCGTGATGGCAATTGACCACCGTGCCGTACTGCGCGATAAACTCAACGAACACGCACCCCGCCCGGTAGATGATGCCGCTTTCACGACTTTCAAGCAGCAGGTAGTACGTGCTCTCATTCCAGATGTGGCCGCTGTGCTGCTGGATCCGGCATTCGGGATAGGGGCGGGGCTGGTGGAACGCACCATTACTGGGCGGCATGGTTTGCTGGCCCCGCTGGAAGTGACGAACTACGATCTGCATCCGAGTCGGCGCGATGTCAACTTCATACCCGGTTGGTCAGTGGCAAAGATCAAGCGCGTGGGGGGAGACGGCGTAAAACTGCTGCTACCTTACCACCCGGAGTCGGACAGCGCCGCCGATAAACAGGATGTGGTACGCCGCATTGTGGATGAGTGTGCTGTACATGACATTCCTTTCTTTCTGGAGCCGATTGCGCACGCAATGGATCCCGAAAAGCCGCTGTATAACGCCGAACTGCTTGATGTGGTGGTAGAGATGGCGCGGGTGTTCAGTCATCTGGATGCAGACGTGCTGAAAATGCAGGTCCCGGTGGATGCGAAGCAGAGCGATGACGAAACCACATGGCGCGAGGCATGTAATGCTCTGGACGAGGCGTGCAGTGTGCCGTGGGCACTGTTAAGCGCGGGTGTGAATTATGAAACCTTTGCGCTTCAGGCGAAAGTAGCCTGCGAAGCCGGTGCCAGCGGTGTGATCGTCGGGCGGGCAGTGTGGGCAGAGGCCGTGGAACTACAGGGGGCAGAGCGTGAAACGTTTGTCACCACCACCGCCCGCGAACGAATGCAATCACTCGCGGGCATCTGCCGCGAACACGCCACACCTTACTATAAGCGCGTCACTATGCCCCATACCACGCCAGATTGGTTTGAAACATACTGAGCGTGAGTTGCTGTTACAGCATTCTATCTGTAAAATGCAGGCAACTCATGCCCGATTAATGAGAAAACAAATCGATGCTGTTACGACTGTACCGGGTTACAGATAAACTTGGCGTTATTGTATTAAAAATTGTTGCAGAGTTTACGCAGTACCTCGCAGAAGGTGTTCACCTCGCATTCGGCGGGGCACAGGGCGGTCTACTCGGCCTGCTGGTGATGTTGTGGGGTGTGTTGCTGGCGCTGTTCCGCTGGCTGCGCCGGGGATTCACACTCCTTTTGCAACTACTGGGGATTGCCGCCCGTGGCACCAGTAAGGTAGCCAGTCGGGGTGCAAAAGTTGCCGGACGGGGGGCTGCTGCCGGTGCTACATCTGCGCGGCAGGCAATGGTGCAGCGTGCAGAACAGGGCGCTGCGCGGCAGGAGGCTCGTCAGGAAATCGAAGTGGGCATGGTAGAAGACCCGCTCCGTGTGCAGAACCGTGCTCTGAGTATGGTGGTGGTGCTGCTGGGGTTTGTGCTGCTGGGGGCTATCATCTGGGCCACCTCCGCCAATCGTCGTCCGGCAGCCGGGGCTGTACCGGTGGCCGCCGCGCCCAACGTAGAAAATGTGAGCTTTGCCGCCAGCGGCCCACCCACCCCGACCATTGCATCCATCGTCAATACGCCGATCCCGATCGCCACACCCATCCCGGCAGTGCTGGAAGTGCGTGGCAGCATCGCTTACACCGCCTATGAGAAGGGACAGCAGGACATCTGGGTGGTGGAGGTTGGCAGTACCAACCCCATCCGCCTGACCAACGACCCGCAAAATGAGCGTGACCCCGCATGGTCGCCGGATGGCCGGAGGCTGGCGTATGCTGCCCGCCGTGATGGTAACTGGGAAATTTACGTCTACGACGTACAAACCGAGCAAACCACACGCCTGACGTATGACCTTGCTTTCCAGTCGAATCCGTCATGGTCGCCAGACGGGGCGTTTATCGTCTATGAGAGCTACCAGGGCAACAACCTTGACCTGTATATTGTGCCCATTGACGGCTCTGAACTCCCCATCCGCCTGACGGATAACCCTGCTGCGGACTTCGCCCCGGCGTGGTCGCCGGATGGCCGCCGGATTGCGTTTTCGTCGTGGCGCACCGGCAACCAGGAAATTTTTGTGATCTCGCTGGATGACCCGCGAGACGCCTCTGCTGTCAACATCACCAACACGCTCGAACGCCACGAGGATTACCCGGCATGGTCACCGGACGGAAGCGGAATTATTGCGTTCAGTGCGCTGGATGAGGGCATCGAGAAGATATTCGTAAAGTCTGCGGATGAGCCGACCGCCCCGGCACAGGCCCTTGAACGTGGTAAAACCCCGGCATGGTCGCCGGACGGGGCCAGCATGGTGTTTACGGTCGATTCAATTGACAGCACACACATTGTCGCCAGCCCGTTCACGCAGGGCGGTGTGGCGACTGAAATTATCCCGGTGCTGCCCGGTTCCTCCAGCCCCACATGGACAGCGGCACCGCTGCCACCGTCGCTGGCGAATGGCGACGGCGTCGGCCCTGCTATCGGCGGCAATCTGTACGAAGAACAGTCCGTGCGCTTTGATGCTGACCCGCCCTATCGCCTGGATTCGCTGGTGAATGTGCAGGCACCGAATGCTGTACTACATGACGCCGTAAACGATTCGTTCAACGCGCTGCGAGAATCATCCAACGAGCGGGTCGGGTTCGATTTCCTTGCTGAACTGGAAGATGCTTTCTGGCGCATTGACCGTCCACCCCAACCCGGCGAAGAACGCCGAAACTGGCACATGACAGGACGCGCATTCTCCATCAACCGTAATTTGATTGCCGGGTTCCCACCGTCGATTGAAATTGTGCGCGAGGACATCGGTGTAAACACCTACTGGCGCGTGTATGTGCGCGTGGCAGAAGGTGCGCAAAACGGCCAGCTAGGAGAGCCACTGCGTGATATGCCGTGGGACTTTGCCAGCCGTGCGCAGGGGGATGTGCAGGCATATGACGAAGGTGGCCGCCTGCGCGACGAAATGCCAGAAGGCTACTACATCGACCTGACGCAGCTTGCACTGGATTATGGCTGGGAACGCCTACCAGCAGGCCGTGACTGGCGTGCCAATTACAACAGTACCAACTTCTGGCTGTTCCATAAGCCGGAGGGCCTGACGTGGTACGAAGCCATGCGCCAGCTTTACACTGAACCTCAGCTTGGCGGGTTTGTGCCCACAGCCACACCCATTCCGGGTATTCCAGTGACGCAGCAGCCCGACGAAGCCGACGAGGGCTAACATGAACAGTCGCACTGCTGGATTTATGACCGGATTGCTGGTCGTGGGTACGCTGGCGATGTTCGGGAGCCTGCTGTGGTGGAATGCAGAAAGCAGCCCCGAAGTTGTCATCATCGTCCCAACAGAACTACCCCCCACCGATGACCCCGAAGCATGGCAGAATTTGCTGCGGCAGGGCTTTGGCAGCAACAGCACGCCGCTGCCCACTGTGCCTATCCCCACGCGGGAGTTTGCGCCGCCCACATTGCCCTCACTGGAACAGGAAGACAGCGATCTGCTGCAAATCCAACCGGCAACGGTTGGTGTGCGCCCAACAGAAGCCTTCAGTGACGGCGTAACGCCCACCCGTCCCCCGGAGGATACTGCGACACCGCCCCCGGCAGGCACGCCAACGCCACTTGGTGCCAGCAACAGCGATAGCAGTTCGCTGGCGCTGCTGCCGGTGTTCACAGAGCAATCGGTTGAACTGGCAACACGGGTATGGCAGCCGCCGCCGCTGGTAGCCCCCCTCTCGCGTGACCCGTTTGGCCGTGACCATTACTGGCTCTCGCGTCCGGTAGATTCTGACGCGACGAACTTCGGGCTTTTCTACTATCCTTACGGTTCCGATGGCCCAGGTGGTGAAAACCCGTGGCGTGTGCATCACGGCATAGATATGCCGAACCCGGTCGGCGAAACTGTGCGTGCTGCTGGCTCTGGCACGGTCATCTGGGCGGCAGACAGCCGCATAGAGGATGTTGAACTGACGATTTTCCAGAGTTCCCCTGCTTACGGTAATGTGGTCATGATCGAACATGACTTTGGCTATCGCGGGGAGCGCATTTACACGCTATACGCGCATCTGTCGTCGGTGCTGGTGCAGCGCGGGCAACTTGTCAACTCCGGCGATGTGATCGGGCTGGTGGGCAATACAGGCCGCGTGAGTGGCCCCCACGTGCATTTTGAGGTGCGTGTGGGCGGTGACCGTTACGCCGACACCTATAATCCGGTGCTGTGGATGGTGCCCTATGTGGGCCACGGCGTAATCGCAGGGCGCGTGAGCACCAAAGAAGGTAATATCCTGATGGATCAGGATATTACCCTGCGTCGCTGGTCTACCGGGCTGATCCAGGATACCACCACGTCATACATCTTCCAGGATACACCCTCGGACGTGAATTCAGACCCGATCTGGAATGAAAACTTCGTATTTGCTGATGTTGAGGTCGGGCGCTATGAACTCATCAGCGTGATTAACGGCGAACGCATCTCGAAAATCATTGATGTGCAGGAAGGTACCACGAACTTTGTTGAGCTGAAGCCGGAAGACCCGGCCACGGTTGTGGCAACGGAAACCCCCACGCCAACATCAACTGCCGTGTTTATCTCTACCCCGTTGCGCCTACCGGGTCGCTGATTGACCCGGTTGTGTCGTTTATGCTTCAAGCCCGCGTGAGGTGTCATGCGGGTTCCCTACTCTCTATGGCATTTGATAGCACAAGTGCCGTCTTTCGGCTACACTTGCGCTATAGCTGGATTGCAACCAATCACGGAGGAGGCTCCATGTCTGGACGAACACTCCGGGGTGTCACGCATCTCATTGTACTGTGTCTGATGTTGTCGCTGGCGTTTACCGTCACGGCACAGGAGACAGAGGAGCGCGTCCTCACCCCCGGCATTTCTATTGATAGCGCACTCAGTGCCGATCAATTGACGCAGACCTTTCTTTACAGTGGCACAGAAGTTGAGGTCATCAAGCTGACGCTTATTTCCGAGGATGGATTGGCGCTTGGTGTTAGCGTTGCAGACTCTGCCGGGAATTTCATCGGTCAGGGTGGCGACGAAGAAGGTAACGGGTTCCTCGTGGTAGATGATATACCGCTTGGCATAACCGATACCTTCTACATCACTGTATTCCCGTTGCCCGTTGTTGATGTACCCACAGAAGGCGACTTTTCCATCTCACTGGCACTTTCTGGCGGTGGTGGTGGCGGTGGCGCACTGGTCGCTGCGGCAACTGAAGAAGCCGTAGCCGAAGCTGCCACAGAAGAAGCCGCAGAAGCTCCGGTCACGATTGTGGAAACTGGCGGCGAATCACAGGTGGTGCTGAACAACGGCATCCAGGTGAGCCTTGTATGGAACGCCACTGCCGACTTTAACCTCGAGCTACGCGATCCACTGGGTGGCACGCTGTTCTGGAATAGTACGACGTCAGAAAGTGGTGGCACATTCGACGGGGTGAACGTCAATGGAGCGTGTGAAACGTTTACGGCCAATGCACCGAGTGAATCTGTGAGTTTTTCCCCCGGTGCGGTGCCAACCGGCAGCTACGAAATCCTCGTCTTCTATAACCAGGACTGTGAGGCCAACGGCGCTGTTCCCTTTATTGTAGACGCCGTTGTCGATGGCACAGCAGTACCACAGATTACAGGGACTATGTTGCCCAACCAGGTATATGCCGCCAGCTTCGAGATTGACGACACCGGCGCTGTGACCCCACGCAACGGCAGCATTGTCCAGGCCACCCTGCCAGTACCCGCTGCGGATGCTATCACAGCCGCACAGCCTATCGCGCTGGATACGCCTGCTGCGGGAGCCGTAACCAACGACCAGGTTTTCCAGTCCTTCACATTCGATGCTGCCGCCGGTGATGTTATTTCGGCAACGCTTGAGGCAACGTCCGGTAGTCTGGATACCTATCTATTCCTGCTGGATAGTACCGGTGCAATCGTCACGCAGAACGACGACGCCAACGACACCACCCGCAATTCACAGATCGCCAATCAGGTCATCGGGGCCAGCGGTAGCTACACCCTCGTGGCAACCCGCTATGCGCAAACCATTGGCGGCACTGAGGGTGATTTTTCGTTGACATTGAGTGGCGCAACTACCGAAGCCCTGATTGCAGCCCCGGCTGACCCGGTGATAACGGATGGATTGCCACAGGGGATTATCGAAATTGTGCTGAACTGGAACTCGACTGCTGACCTGCAACTGCTGGTACGTGACCCGGCAGGCGAGGCTGTTTTCGATACCAACCCGACGATTGCCAGCGGGGGGCAGTTACTGCTTACCGGCAATGTGGATTGCTCTAACGATGCGCCACTGTCCTACATCAACTGGCCCACCGGCACGCGCATTCGTCCCGGCACCTACGAAATTGATGTATGGTTCCAGAATGACTGCGGCGACACCACACCGGTGAATGCATCGCTCAACGTTGGGGTTCGCAACGGTGGCAATCGCACCAACATCATCACAGAGGAGTTCACGCCGCTGCTGGACGAGCATTTCATTGTGACGTTTACGATTAACGCGGACGGCACCATTACCACGGGGCCGGGCGGTATTGCTGGTGGCAGCGAAACGATTGATTACACCGGTGAACTGGCAGCGGCACCGGCACTCACGCCGAACATTCCGGTGCAGGGTAACATCGCAGACGATAACCGTTTCGATGTGTATACGTTCGATGGCACGGCGAACACCACAGTCAGTGTGCGCATGGACGCCACAGCAGGCACGCTGGATACGCTGCTGTTCCTGCTTGGCCCGACGGGAATTGAACTGGCATCTAACGACGACATTGTGCCCGGTGAAAACCGCAACTCGCTTATCTCAGAGTTCACACTGCCACAGACGGGGCAGTATGTGGTGCTGGCAACCCACTATGGCACTATCTTCGGTGGCACGAACGGCGTTTACACACTGGTGCTGTCACAGTAAATTCAGAATTTCACGGGGGCAGCGTAGCTACGCTGCCCCCGCTGCGGCTCTACCCACATCACCGCAATCCCCATAGAATATTTCCGTATCTAAATTAATTGGAGCAAACCTTATGGAACGTGAACAGGCATGGGATATTGTCTGCGAATTTGTAAAGTCGGACAGCCTGCGCAAGCACATGCTGTCTGT
>JBCCQC010000161.1:0-8250 GCA_039024535.1 Chloroflexota bacterium | reverse complement strand
GCGCCTGATGTACAAGATTTTCGGGCGTTAGCAGCAGGCACACAGTCGTGGCGTGCCTGCACGCCGTCGTGATGCTGCTTATTCTTCAGCCTTTGGCCGCTTGAAGGCTGCTTTTGCCCCTGAATTGGAACTTTCCCACTCGAAGCTGACCAGTTCCCAGCCTGCATCGCCAAATTTATTGAGTTGCTCGGTAAAGCGGTCGGCATCCAGATGTCGATCCATCTCTGCGTCGTCGGTGACGTTCGAATCGGTAATGTATACCACGAGATATTCAAACTTTTGCACGGTGATACTCCCTGTAGTGGATTCTATATCCTGAAATCTAATTGTACTGCTTTTAAGATAATTTACCCATTATGATGGCGCAATCGGGCGTTTGAAGTGCCATGCGCCGATGGCAATGGCAAACATTTCCCAGCCATCGATGCCCAGTTGTGCAATCACATGTGGCAGGGTGTGCTGCTGGCCTTCGTCATAGGAGCCAGATTTGTAGATGGTCGTTTCTGCGCCGTGCAGCCGGTAGACTGTTAAGGTGAGCACCTGAGGCCCTGCCGGGGATTCCGTCAGGAGTGCGTATTCCCACTGCTGCATTTAATAGGTGATCTGCACGTCATCGTCATCGTCTGGCAGTACGGCGTCCGGGTCATTTTTCATCAGCACAACGAACCCCCATATCGGCGCACCATCTTTGCCGCCGCCCCCGGCAGTGATAATTTCCCAGCCATCGTTGACGAGTTTTGTGAGTTCGCGCTCTGCCGAGCCACGCCCGACTTTATCGTCCATGAATGTGGTGATTTTGACTAACTTCGGCATCCGATTTTTTCCTGTATTTGCCCGGTGATATGAAAAAAGGATAGTGCGAGTTGCTAAAAATTGCTACCGATGTGGGCAGTAAACCGCTGTGGGGTGTGGTGGTTGCAGCGGTTATGTGGGGGAAGCAGGGCTGATCTGGGATAAATTTGGGATATATCTGGGATATATCCCGTTTGTGAGTGGTTTGTTTATGCTGTAACCTGATCGTCTTCTGTGAGGGCGTCGTCCATGCGGCGGCGCAGGTCGGGGTCGATGCCGGTTTCGGGGTCGGGGAGGGTGTGTTTCGGTTTGCCGTCTGTAAAAGCCCCCAGATTGATGTGAATACGGTCTTTTGCGTAAATGAGGTAAGCACCTCCGGCGATCAGCAGGGCCGGTAAGAAGGCACTGTTGAGGAAGCCCAGCCCGTCGAAGATCAGCAGTTCAAAAAACAGCCCGAACCCGACCAGCGTCCACAGGCCGCTGCGCATGGCGTTCATACCACCCTGCATCTGTCGCTCGTTGTTGTTCCTCTGCCCGGCATAATGCACGGCTGCGCCGACGAAAGCCGGATACATTGCCCACATGTAGGCCCATGCCTCCCAGCGCCCTGTGAGGTTGAGGAAGAACAGGATGGCCCCTGTGCCGCCAATGAGTGCGCCGGGGACGGCCCAGCCGAGGTGTGCTTGCTTACCGTTAAATGCGGTGTAGAGCATCAGTGCGCCGGGGATGATCATCCACAGCGGCCACAGCAGGCTCATGATGGTAAAACCTGTAATGCGCAGCAGCAAAAACAGAATACCCAGCCCGACGAGAGCATAACCGGTTCGTCTGTTGTTCATCATAGAATTCCCTTCTCGTTGAAGTTGTTTGCTTGCTATACGCAGGGGTACGGAGAAGGTCGCACGGGCTTTATATGTTTTTACAATGCGATGCGAAAAACATTTATTGCCGGACTCTGGTATGGGGGAGAGGTTTTATCGCTGGTATGGTAGATGGCAATAAAAAGCCCAACTGTTGTTGGACTGTGGAGAGCGGGTGACGGAATTCGAATCCGTGACCTTTTGCCTGGCAATGGGAACGCTCTACCGCTGGTCTGGTTGGTGTGGTAGATGGCAATAAAAAAGCCCAACTGTTGTTGGACTGTGGAGAGCGGGTGACGGAATTCGAATCCGTGACCTTTTCCTTGGCAAGGAAACGTTCTACCGCTGAACTACACCCGCGTGAACTGTCTTTATAATAGGCGCATTCCCCCTGATTGCAAGGGGGAATTCTGGGATTGGCCTGTTTACAGCCCGGTGATTTCCTCTACCGGAATCAATTCGAATACAGGGGCCAGCATACCGCTGACGACGAGGCCGGTGACAAATGCCACACCGAACACAATCAACGAGTATGGAATGCCAGCAATGAAATACACGAGTGATGCCTGAATCGGGTTCATGCCGAAGTAGGACTGGCGGATGCCACTGTTCACGCGGAAGGAGAGGAACAATATAACAATCACCAGAATAAACGTGACCCCGATGAGGGCAAAACGAGGCGGTAGCCCTGCAATAAAAATGAGTATGGGCAGCAATATCATGAGGGCATAGATGAGGAATAGTGGCATTCGGTATGCGTTGACCAGATTATAGATCATGTAGGGCATGGTGCCCTCGCGTCCCATTGCGCTGGCGATGGCGTGCCCGGTTGCGCCGAAGGCAACCAGCCCCGGTACAATGCCCAGCAATGACGCTACCGCCATAATCCCGGCCAGTGGCAGTCCGATAAAGCCGAGAATCTCTCGCAGGAGTTCGATATTGTCGCGTGTTGTGTCGATAGTGGCGCTTGCCTCTGGCGTGAGTTCGCTTTCGCCGCCGGCTTCTTCGATGCTGGCGGCAATTTCGCTTTCAAATGTGTTGATGCGGCTGTTGATGGCGAACGGCAGCATGAGCACTGCGAACAACATACCAAGGAAAGCCACTGCCCCGATGATGCCAAGATCGAGGGTGAGGCTGCCCCATGTGTGTTTTTCGGCTTCCTGCATGTGCTCTGCCGCAGATGCGGACATTTTGCCCTGTTTTACTTTGTCCAGCGCCCCCTTTCGTTTTTTATCGCTGTAGAGGGTCATGAAGGCTTCTTCCGCAGGCAGGCCCGTTACCGAAGTTGCCACACTGGTAAAGTAGCCATCGAAGCGCAGGTTGGGGTTCAGTTGCATGGCTTTTGATAGCGACTGGATGGCTTTGTCTTTCTGTTCGTTCATGTTCTGGTCAAAAGCGGCGCTTACATAGCTGCTGGCCCGCTCTATGTTCCGCTCAGAAACTTCTACTTCGCCCTCTGGCAGCAGAGCTTCTTCTTCCGGTTCGGGTTCTGGCTCTGCGACGATGGCGGCATCGGCAATGTCATCGAGCTTACCGGCTTCTTCCAGCTTTTTTGCGACATAGGCTGCGCCTTTTCTGGCGAACTGGCGTACGTTCGGGTCTTCGTCGTTCTGTGAAAGCTGCATCAATATGCGCAGCGCACGCTCATCTTTGCGGCGGGCAACCAGCTTGATGCCGTTGGCCCGGTCTTTCGGGTTGGAACTGCGAATGAGTTTTGCGGGATCAGTGCTCAAGGTGGCCCCTCCAGGTTCTTAATTGCATCTCTATACTGTCTCTATTGTACGCCAGTTGTGCTACAACACAAACGAGAGATTGCGAACTCTAACGTGGTTGAAACCCGATGATGCCTGCGGCGGTTTCCGTCATCGTTTGCACACGCAGCAGGCCGCGCTCACGTGCCTGCCACACCATTGCGAGGATCTGCGCCAGTGCATCGAACATGTCATCGCTGCTGCCGAGGTTAAAGGGGTGAAACCACAGATGAAAAATTTCACCGCGTTGTATGGCCTGCTGGAGCCCACGGCTGGCCTGTTGTACCCGCGCTGCTGTGGGAATGCGTGCCCGCACGCCGTCGTAGCTCATGAGGAACTGTGAGGCGGGCAGGTTTACCAGCCCATCGGGTTGCAGGCAATCTGCCGGGGCGTAGGTGGGCGGGGCAATGCCCAGCGTGCGATCCAGCAGGTGTGCTGGGCGGCGTAATGGCCCCGGCAGCGCGTTGTACCAGTCCTGCGCGATGCCGCGATAGGTGATGAAGCCATACTCCGGGAGCAAATCGGTGTGGGCGATGCGGTTTTGCGGGTAAACCAGTGAACGCGGCGGTGGCAGTTCTTTTTCAGCATGAATGCGAACGACCTCGGCCAGTTGTGCGGCAAATAGCTCTCGTGATACCTGATCGGCGAGGATGTGCGTAAATGTGTGGCTGCCAACGTCCTGTGGCTGGCGCATGTTCTGGATGGCATCGGCCACATAGGGCGCACGGAACCATTCCGGCGGGTGGTGGTTTATGCGGTGGCTATCTGGCGTGGCAGCGAATTTGTAGTGTGGCTGTGGCACGCTGGTGGATTCATCCGGGTGCAGCAGCAGGTGCCCCACGACAGCCCACGTCGCGCTGATTTCGAAGATGTTTAGCTGGTTGATGAGCCGATGCAGCAGTGCCGGGTAGTGGTTGAAGGCGGGGGCACGTTTTTCGAGGTGGGTGTACGTGCCCCATGCAATTTCGGTATCCAGCGAGAGGATGAAGGTGCCGGTCATCGTTCTGCCAAAAGCGGGTAACTCATGCCGATTGGGTGCCCTGTATCCGGCGAATGAGCGCGTCAATCTGGGCCTGTTTATTTGTGCCTACGTCGTTGCGCAGGGCGGTGAGCAACCGGATGATGGCCTCGCTGTCGTTGTAGTCCTGCGCAGTTTCTACCAGATGGGCGGCGAACACCGATGCACTGCCAGTGTAGTCCAGTTTATCTACAATGGACTCGTCCCAGAATGCTTCCAGCACCAGTGAGCGGCGCGTGCCGGTACTCTGCACATAGGGGGTGATGAAGGTAACAATGTCATTGTACAGCTTACGGTCGCTCGGGAAGGCACTCAGAGGCACGCCACGCAGCAGCCGCGCTTCTTCCGGGTTGGGCTGGTTGCTGGCGGTTTGTGCATCGTCGCTGGCGGGTAAGGGTACCAGCCGGATGAGGTCAGAAAATCCATCGTACAGGCTGACTTCTTTTTTCTCTCGCTGGTAGCTGGTGTGTGTCACGATCATCTCGTATCGGACGCCCTCTTTTACCAGCGCACCGGCCACGGCCATCACAGCCAGCCCGTTGCTGTTGGTGGTGCCTGTTACACGCTGGGCAACCAGCAGCGCAACTTCGGCATCTGCGATAGGCTCATCACTTTCCTGATCCAGCACGGTGATGTTGATCGCCAGAAAGTTCTTGTTCTGCTGCGCGTTCCGCTCCAGGCGGTAGCCGTCGCGTGATTGTACGAAGTCCTGATATTGTGGTACCAGCGTTAGCACGGCGATGATGATGCCGAACACGACAACGGCCCATGGTGGGAAGGGCTGCTGGGTAAATACGGCCACAATGACCGCCCCGGCGATGATAGCCGCCGGGATGATGGTGCGCGGGTCTGTACCGCTGAAAAGATGCTGGATGAAGGCACCCAACGCCCCATCCTGTTGTGGTGGTGGACTGCCACCCATATGCCTGCCCCCTGTGAACGTATACCAGTATGACTATAGCATAGCAAATCGTGTACGCATCTGCTATGCTGGCCGAACCCTGAATACTGACGACGCACCGGAGCCAACGCTCAATGAAAACGATGAATGACCTCTTCGATTTTGCTGAAGAACTGATTGAGTATGCGCTGATGGGCGGTGACGACGATACCGCGCTCATCATAGAAGAGGCTGTCGATTCTGCGATGGGGTCGGATGCGCTGGATGGGCAGCTTGCCGAAATTTTGATGGCGCTCAGTTCAGTAGAAGACCGGATTAATGTGCCCCACTACCCGCTGGAAATCGTGATTGCCCTGCGAACCATGCTGCGCGGTATGGCGAATGGCAGCGGCAAGCAGCGCTACGCACACTAACCGGAACCCGCCCATGCACGTCCTGATGATTAGCCTCGATAGTCGGCTGGCAACACAGCCGGATAGCAACTCTGTGCGCCGCCATATTGAATATGCCGACCACGCCGGGAAACTGACGATTGTCGCCTATACAAAGCCCGGTTCCGGTGGCCCCCGGCAGCACTCCGAAAACCTGACTGTGATTCCCACCAACAGCATCAGCCGCTTCACGTTCGTGGCGGATGCCCTGCGCCTCGCCAGCCGCGTCATCGCCGATGAAAAACCGGATCTGATTACCACGCAGGATCCGTTTGCGGCTGGGCTGGTTGGCTGGATTGCGCGGAACCAGGCGCAGGTGCCGGTGCTGGTGCAGAACCACTGCTATTTCATTGACAACGAGGCGTGGCTGGCAGAGAACCCGCTGCGCAATTACCCGTTCAATGCGCTGGGCAAGTTTGTTTCGTCGCGTGCAGATATGTACCGCACGGTGAACGAACATGAGCGTGATACGTTCCTCAGCAGGGGGGGCAGTGCAGAGCGCGTATTTACCTATCCGCTGGGTACGGCGTCCGATGCGTTCATCAACCCGCCGCTGGAGAGTGACCTTGATGCAGCGCGAGAGAAACTGGGGATAGAGCCGCACCATAAGGTTATCATCTGGGCGGGATTCCCGGTGGCGTTCAAGCGGGTGCCGCTGCTGCTGGATGTGTTCCGGCGCGTTGTGGAACTGGAGCCGGATGCGCGGTTGCTGCTGGTGGGCGATATGAGCGGCAGCAAGGACGACATTCCCGCGATTATGGATCGGCTGGGCATCCGTGAGCAGGTGATAGCCCCCGGTTTTGTGCCCCATGCAGAACTCCCCGCGTATTATGGGCTTGCCGATGTGTACCTGATGACGAGTTCCTATGAGGGCATCCCGCGTGTGCTGATGGAAGCGAGTGCGGCGGCACTGCCGCTGGTGGCATTTGACCGGGTGGGGGTGCGCGAGGTGGTGAACGATGGCGAGAACGGTTATCTGCTGCCGGAGGGTGACTGTGATGGGATGGCGCAACGGGTGGTGGAACTGCTCCACGACGAGGAAAAGGCGCAGCAGTTCGGGCAGAACGCCCGCCGCATCAGTGTAGAGCGGTTCAGCGCGACGAAAAACGCGGAAAATGTCATCGCCACATGGGAGCAGGCTATTGCACTGGGCCTGAAAAGTTAAAAGATACTCTGCCCCATGAAGAAGCAGAGTACGCTGCATGTTATTCCTCTGTGGTGCCCAGTGGTGCCACACTGAACAATACCCGGAACGGTTCGCAGTAGATGATGACGCTGTTGTACAGGCTCAGGTCAACATCGGCGGGGATGGTGTAGCTCTGGCTGCCTGTGACGCTCGTCAGTGCGCCGAGATCAATATATTCGCCCAGCGAACGGGCACCGGTGGGGGCTTCTGCCGGGGAAAGCAGTACAACGAGCTGCGGCCCGTCGGTTACAGTGAAATCGTCGCCGAACTCCAGCAGTGCGGTGCCGTCTTCCTGCGGGGTGATCGTTGCGGTGCCTGCGCCCTGGTAGTTACGGCCAGCGCCAGCAAACATCCCTGTCAGCGGTGCATCTGCCGGGGCCAGTTCTGCAAAGCTGAATACCACGCTGAACGGCTCGCAGTAAATCAGCACATGTGTGTAAACCGATAAGTCCACGTCGTCGGGAATATCGTATGTTTGCATCCCTCGATTATTCTGCAACCTGCCCAGATCAATTGCGTTTTCGAAGTCCGTGCCGGATGGGTTGTCTGTCGTCACGAGGTAGACGAATAACTCTGGCCCACGGGATACACTGAAGTCCTCGCCCAGCATCAGGCTACGTGTACCATCTGCGTTCTCGATGATCTGTGCGCCGCCCGCACCGTTGTAGCCATTCCCGGCACTTTCGAAGGTGCCAGTGAACAGCGTCATGGGTTCGGCTTCTGCTTCAACAACTTCTTCTGTGGCAATCTGCTGGGCTGGCATGATGTTAGACGTAAGGGTGAACTCGCGCTCTGCGCCGAGTGATAGCGCACTGGCGGTTTCTACCTCGCCCGGTATGCTGAGACCCGGCACGATAATGCCGGGTAACAGAACGGCAATGGCGAGCATGACAATCTGATTACGCTTCATGTGGGTTTATCTCCCGGTTGATCTGATATTTATCTCCATCAAAACGCGAACGGCTACCGTAGACGGTAAGCGCCGCTACACAGGTTGTTCAAATGTCGTAAAGGCTGTGTCCGTCACGCGCAGGCAGCCTGCGTTTGTCCGGCAGTGTATACTGATGTTCGTGGATGTAAGCGTTTTGCAACACTTCTGTGATATTGATGTAGGCGATGTGGCATTGTTCAGGTGGGCGTACCCGGAGAGTAATCTGTCACCCGGAGCGGCGGTCAACGTAGGTGCGGCGCACCTGTTCCACAATGTCCATCAGTTTGCGCTCGGTAAAGGCGGTTTCCGTCAGGACATGGCAGAAAGCTGCCGTCACCATGCCGCTGCCAAATGTGTACCGTGGGCCAGCGGGTTCGTTG
>JBCCQC010000160.1:0-8255 GCA_039024535.1 Chloroflexota bacterium | reverse complement strand
CCAGAATGCAGAACACCAGCGTCAGACCGATGGCAATACCAGCAAAGTTACCGGCTTTACCGAACACCGCCGCCTGATAGATAGAACTGACGAGGAAAAACGTCAGGATCGCCTCAAATACCACTGCCCCGATCAGGTTCGTATCCGTAATAGAACCCACCGTCTGCCCATAGTTACCCGCAGGGCCATCCACTATTGCAAACAGCACATAGGCGGCGACGATACCAGCTACAAACTGCGCGATGATGTATGCAATTGCTTTCGTCACATCAATGTGGCCGCCCACCAGCAACCCCACCGTTACTGCCGGGTTCAGGTGCGTGCCAGAAATGTGCCCGTAGGCGTAGACGAGCGCCAGCACCACCAGCCCGTGCGCAAATGCCGGTACCGTTACGTCAAAGCCATTGGCGACCGTGGCAGCGACAGCCCCCGCACCAATAAACACCAGCGTGAACGTGCCAATGAACTCTGCCAGGACAGGTTTGAAAAGATCATTCATGATAGGTTGCATCCTCTATGTGTGCGTGAATCTGCGTAAAGCGTGCAGAGTATACCGCGTGCCAAACGTCACGAACATCACATGATCTTTATCCTGTTGACAGGTTTTTAATACGAAAAGCCCTTTACGCCCCCGGCCACCTTTGATACTAATATGGGCACCTGCGGTGTTCGTGATGACGCAGACTGTTTTGAGCCAACAATCTCTAAACGGGGTCACACGTTTTGCACGGATGTGATAGGCCAGAGCCAAGACAGAAGTGCTGACCTGACACCCACCTGCGTAAGCAGGTTCAAAAACGCGCGGACACACGTCACGGCGGGTCATCTTTCTAAAACACTACGGCACCCTCTTTCGAGCGTGCCGTTTCTGGTTATGTGTAACTATCCGGGATAGTTCAAACTACTGGTTGTAGTTCTCCCCGAACACCTCCACCATCAACGTACCAAGACGGCTACGGTTCGGGATGAGCACCTGCGCCCCGGAACCTGTTGTGTAGTTGGCGATGTACCGCTGGTCAATCACCCCGGTGTTGATATTTTCTTCTGGCACGTCTTTGAGGAACAGCGCAAGATTAATCAACTGATCCAGCGTCAGCCCGGTGGCAACGTTAGCATCGTACTGCTCATACAACGTCGGAGAGCGAACGATCAACTGGGCCAGCACACCCGGTTCCAGCACTCTGTCCCGGATGGCGTACAGCGTTTGCTGCTGGCGCTGCGCCCGCTGGAAATCGCTGCTGCCGTGGCGCGTGCGTGCAAACTTGAGTGCCGTAGCCCCGTCAAGCTGGTGTGTACCGGCTGGCAGATAAAACGGATCGTAGCCGTAGTACATATTCGGGTAGGTCGGGTCGTTCAGCGTATAATTCAGCGTGATCTCGATACCGCCGATGGCATCCACAAACTGAATGAACGCATTGAAATCTACCGCAAAGTAGTCGTTCACACGAATGCCCAGATTGTTCTGTACAGTCTGCATGGTGAGGTTCGGGCCATTCCCCGTTCGCTGGAGTTCGCCCAGCACCATTGCAGAATTCACGCGCTGGAGTTCGCTGTAACCGGGTACCGGCACATACAGGTCACGCGGAATACTGAGGATACCCACGCTGTTGGTTTCCGGGTCTATGCTGAACAGCATCATAGTATCGGTGCGGTAGGCGAGGCCCGTTTCACCGGGGCGCCTATCCAGGCCCACCATCAGGATCGTAAACCGTGATTCACCATCCCATGGCTCCACGATGATTTCACGTCCGTCTTCTAACTGCAAAAAGCTGCCCGCCGTCAGCCGGAAGTCTACACCCGTGAAGTCTTCACGCGCATTCACTGGTGTGGGCAATGCCAGTACCGCCGTCGGGATCACCTCCTGAGGCTGGTTTTCCAGCGTCAAATACAGCGCCACAATGACTGTCGAAAACACCCCGAACATCACCACCACAGCAGCAATAATCACCAGCGTCCAGCCACCCGTCCCCCCCTGCACCCGGCGCTTCTTGTTGCGACGGCGTGCATCGGATTCACGCGGGGGGTACCCCGCAGCCGTGGGCGGTGGTGGTGGATTATTGTTATATCCAGAATTTCTATCGTACACAGTCAACCCTGCAATCCTTAACAGACTATGCGGCCATTATACGGGATTTGTCGGTAGACTGTGTGGAGAAGTTCCATTTTTGCAACAGTTCATGGGGATGGCATCGCATTTTTTGCGCCTTTTTAACCGATGGTGCCGTACAATACACCCATTGCGAACAACCACATCAGAGGGGACATGCGATGCGCGAATGGCGTTTGATTTACAGTGAGCCGATGGAAGGTGCTGCAAACATGGCGGCGGATGAGGCTATTTTGCGGGCTGTCGCCGCGAAGAAACAGCCGCCCACCCTGCGCGTGTATGGCTGGAACCCGTTCAGTTTGTCACTGGGGTATGGGCAGCGCATCCGCGATGCAGATCTGGATCGCATTATAGACAACGGCTGGACGCTGGTACGTCGCCCGACCGGAGGCCGCGCCATCCTCCACGGCGACGAACTTACCTATAGCGTCACCCTGCCAGAAGATCACCCGATAGCTGCCGGTGGCATCATCGAAACGTACCTGCGCCTGAGCAACGGCCTGATGCTGGCAATGGAACGCATGGGCCTCAACGTACAGGCAGACCCGGACGGCGACGAGGAAACTGGCAAGGGGCCAGTGTGCTTCGAGGTACCGTCAAAATACGAAATTACCGTGGGTGGCAAAAAACTGATCGGCAGTGCGCAGCTACGGCGGGGCGGCGGCGTATTGCAGCATGGTACGTTGCCTCTCTACGGCGATATTGCCCGCATTTGCGATGCGCTGGCCTACGCGAGCGAAGACACCCGTGAACAGGCAAAAGCACAGGTGCGCGAACGCGCCGCAACAATGGCCGATGCCGGGTTGACTGTCACGTGGGATATGGCGGCAACCGCGCTGGCAATTGGCATGGCACAGGCATTGGATATTGAACTGGAAGACGGCGACATGTCCGACGAGGAACTGAAAGAAGCGGAAAAACTCTATACCGGGGTCTATACCACAGAAGCATGGAACGCCAAACGCTAACCATCGCAGGGGGCGGCCACCCCGCCCCGTAAATGTCAGTCCAGCTCGTGTACCGTCTTCAGCGACTGTATCAGGTGATCCATGTTCGGTTCGCTGTCGTCTTTCGGCGTGCCCATCGTATCTACGATGACTGTATCGCCCAGCAAACAACGCGCTATGTTTGCCATCCCCGTGCCAATAACCTCCAGATCATAGCCGCCTTCCATTGCGAACACGATATTGCCATCACAGACGCTCTCTGCCATGCGGATCAGTTCGCGGGTGAGGTGAGCATAGCCCGTCAGTGTAAAGTTCAGGCCAGCCAGCGGGTCAGCATGATGGGCATCAAACCCGGCAGACACGATAATTAATTGCGGCTGGAAGCGTTCGACCGCCTTCCAGATCACTTCTTCGTAGAGGCGTGCCATACTTTTATCGCCGGTTCCGACACGCACGGGAATATTCATCGTGTAGCCGTCGCCTTTGCCACGCCCGGTGTCATTCAGGCCACCGCTGCCGGGATATAACGGGTACTGGTGCGTGGAGATAAAATACACGCTGTCGTCTTCATAGAAAATGTCGTTGGTGCCGTTGCCATGATGCACATCAAAGTCCAGAATGAGCACTCGCTTGAGGTTATGCACTTTTTGCGCATGACGTGCCCCAATCGCAACATTATTCAGCAGGCAAAAGCCCATCGGCGTGCTGGCAGTGGCATGGTGCCCCGGCGGGCGCACCGCCACCAGCGCGTTATCGGCTTCGCCATCCAGCACGGTATCCACAGCCATACACACTGCCCCGGCACCCATCCGCGCAATCGTGTAGGAATCCGGCGTCATGTACGTGTCCGCGTCGATCATGTAAAGCTGGCTGTCGCTCATCGCCTCAATCTGGCCCAGCATATTCACATGGCGTGTGGTGTGTGCCAGCAAAATGGTATGTTCGTCCAGTGGTTTCGGCACCTGCGTGAGCATTCTATCGCGCAGGTCGCCATCTTCTATTTTCTTCCACACCGATTTCAGGCGTCCAGCGTGTTCCGGGTGCCCCGGCATGTCATGGTGAATAAATCGCTTATGCGTTACAAATGCAGTTGTCACGGCTATTCTGTCATTTCTGGTGGCAAAACATGGGTTCAAATGCAGTTTAGCATGAGAACGGTGCTTTCCCAAATAGCCGTCTTTGTTTTATAATCGCTGCATATGAACGTACCACCACAACCTCAATATAAACCCTCTCGTTGCTACAAAGATAGGACAGGCGCTTGATGCAGTACGAACGGCTCGTTGAATGGGCACGCCAGACATGGGAAGAACGCAATCCCGATACCCCGTATACCACCATCTGGGCATCGGCAGAATGTAGCAACCAGATTGCACAGCAGCAGATGAAACCGGGCCGCAAGCTGAAGGGCAAGGCAAAATACGACGGCATGGAAATGCTCGATTGCCCCGTGCTGACGGAAATCAGCGATTATGGGGCGCGGGGCCGTAAAATGGTACTGACTTCGACCAGTGGCGCGTATCTGTTCAAGTTCAGCACAACCGGCAAAGCGTCCGAGGAATTCGAAGTCATCTACGCCAGTTCCTACTTCGACGACGACGGCCAGGATTTAACGTCTATAGCGCTGGTACCAGAAGATCGCCTCGAAACATGGGCCGCGTTCGAAATGGCCTGTGCGCGTGCAGTGCGTCCACGCATCAAACGGCGGCGCGATGTGTACATCGTCGGCGGCACAGACGCCTACTTTGACCCCACCGTAGACTGGGAAGATGTCATCCTGCCAGAAGACCTGAAAGCCCGGTTGCTGGAGGACATGGAGGCGTTCTTCAAGCAGGGCGTGGACATCTACAAAGAACTAAAGCTGGCTCCATTCCGTAAACTGCTACTGGCCGGTGTCCCCGGCACAGGCAAGACCATGCTGTGCGCAGCGATGGCAAAGCTGGCGATTGATGAGAAACGTGTGGTTGTCTATGTCTCTGGCGCAGACCGCGATGGGGCCTCGTTCGAGAAAATCCAGCGGGCATTACAGGCAGTAGCAGCAGCACAGTATCCCGTACTGCTCATCGTGGAAGAAATCGACGCCTACTTGCAGGGTGACGACAAAGCGCGTGTACTCAACGTGCTGGACGGCGTGGAATCCCCGAATAACCCGAAAGGAGCACTGCTGCTGGCAACCACCAACTACCCGGAAGTCATTGACGAGCGCATTGCCAAACGTCCGGGCCGCCTGGATCGCATTTTCATCATCCCGCCGATTGAGGACGAGGTACAGGCCGAACGGATGCTGCGGCACTACATGGCGGAGCAATGGAAGGACGAGCACGCCACGATTGTCCCGCTGCTGGTTGATAAGCCCGGTGCGTTCGTGCGAGAGATTGCGCTGCACGCCCGGATGCTGGCCGCCCATGAGCGCCAGACCGAGGTCACGCTGGAACTACTGGAGCAGTCTGTGGACAGCCTGAACGATCAACTCAAGGCAGGAGCGGATTTTCTGGTGCGGCGGCGCAGCATGGGCCTCGTGAACGATGGACGTGTACAGCGCATCAACCCGTCCAGTCCGTTTTCACCGTTCGGGCCGGGCCGCAACCGTCCGCGCCGCTAATGGTGATTTAGCACCAGATTATAGGTACAATATCGTCGACACCACATACAGGGAGCAACCATGTCTACGGAAAACGGTAAAAGTGGGAACTCGATATTTTACCCTCTACTGATAATAGCAGGCATCATCGGTAGCATTGTTAATTTTATGGCGAGTTGGCAGGCTCTCGTGTCTGCCCTGGGGATTTTCTTCTCGACACTGGTTATTGGTGTTGGCGTGATCGGTGTGTTCGTAAATCAAAAGCGTATCGATTTACAGGATGGAATTCTATACAGTGTCATCTGGACATTATTAATTGCACTGGCCGGAGCAGGTTACTATATCATCATCACTAGGCCTGTCGTCGTCACTGGTGTCTTACTTGATAACAACACAAGACGTGATCCTGTTGTTGGAATCGAAGTTGTACTACATCATCTTGAAACCGGTAATTTGCGCAGAGTAGTCACTCGTGACAATGGAACTTTCGAATTCAATGACGTGACTCAGGGTGAGTTCGATATTCTTATAGACAGCGTTGCCCTATCCAATGGTAGAGCACCGGGGGGATGGGGAAAACTTATCAGCAATCGTGTCGATCTTCAGGTGTTGTATCTGAACAACATTAACTCCTTGAGCTTAGTAGTAACACAGGCCCCGGCGACCAAGGTAGATATTGATACGCCAACAGCTACCCTGACCCTTACACCCACGGCTTCTCCAACAAATACAGTTGTTCCTACTGCAACTTCAACACCGCCGGAGACGCCGGAACCGCTGCAAGGCCTTGCATCCACAGATGCCGCAACATTAACTATGCCTGCCACAGCGACATCTACCAACACGGCTCTACCAACGCTCACATCAACCGTTGCATCCACAACAGCACAACCCACGCTGACCGCTACTACATCACAACTAGGCCAGGGCGAAGAAATTGAAGCTGATACTATAGTGGCAATCGATATTGAGGCCGAATGTAGAATCCATGCCCCCCGCCTATCACCAGCGCTCATCTATCGAGAACCAGATCTTAACACGGATAGACTGGCTGTCGTTGGGGATCAGGCACTTGGGGTGAAGGCTATATTCACAGATTCTGATTTGTTTCAGTGGTGGATACTAGATCTGCCGATTGGAATTGATGGCTACGTTGCAGAAGATTCAACTGACGTTTCGGATGGATGCCTAGATTTCATGCTCAACCCACCTGAACCCGTTCAAGAACCCAGCCTGACAGTCATACAATCTGATCGCTCGACCACTCTATATCCCAATCTTAACTTTTTCGATCCCGATGGTGCACGGACGGATCTTGTATACCGAGATTATAAACTCCATATTCTTGCACAGTGTGGCGATGGGTATCTTGTGGAACGACCATGGAACTTAGAAAGACCTCTCTGGATTCAGGCAAACGCGGTTGAACTTGACCAACCCGACGCAGAAATCCCGGTGTGGGATGACTGTGACATTTAATCTACGTTCGGCTTCGGGCGCATGATGATGTACTCGAAGCCATTCATATACACCGTGGCGTCCTCGTCCGGCGCGTAGTTCTCTCCCACTGCTTCGAGGAAGTCTGCCGGGTAGAACTGCGCCCGGTACACAATAAACGCAAACTCCTGATTTTCCACCATCTCGATCAATTCCGTGCCATCATACAGGCCATTGAGCCAAAGGTTGCGTAACTGCGTCGGGTTCGTGACCACGGTTTCCCCCGCCAGCAGATTAAATGACGCATCCTCGGTAATCACAGGCTGCTCTGCCTCGCGGATCATGTCCACGATGTGCCAGCCCGCGTCAATATCGGCCTGTGTGGTAAAGTGCCCGATGTCCGCATAGCCACCGACAAGCCGCCCCGCACTGTCATAGAAGGTTTTTTCCGCAGCCCAGCGTGGCGCGTTCGGCTCCAGATTGAATACCCCTGCGATTTCACGATAAACGGGCACGTTCGTCGGCACCTTGAACGTATCGCGGCCATATTCCACATACAGCAGCGGAATCACAATCATGCTGGCAGCAACCAGAACCGGGGCCGTCGGTCGCAGGGGGCGCACCACCCGCGAGAGGTACACATCTGCCGGGAAGTGCCACCCCCCCGCCAGCGTCCGTGCAAAAAATATACCGGAGAGAATGCAGGTGGCGGCAATCGTCGTAGCGAAGTAGCTATCGCCTGCGCCCCATGCCCCGCTGCCTATCCCATTCGCCAGTGACGCCACAAACCACATCGTATAGATCGAGAGACGATCAAAATACAGTTCATACACCATCAACAGCACCGCCGGGATAATCAACGCACTGTGCAACTGCCACCACAACCGGAACAACCCCGTCATTTGATCCGGGTAGAACTCGTTTACGTTGGCGGCGATAGCCTGCCGCCACCACTCGCCGTTGGTACCAAAGTGCAGCCACGCAAAAATACCAACCCCGACAGCTCCGAAGGCAAACCCGGCAACAATCGCACGACGCGGATTGCGAATGAACAGGAACACCAGCGCACCAATCGCCGTGAACAGGGCAAGCTGTTTGGTGGACCCGGCGGCAATGATAAACCCCAGACCAATGGCAATCTGTCGCCAGCGTTTACCCGGCTGCTGTACAGTCACGGCATTGG